>NZ_CM001773.1:273502-479674 GCF_000314895.2 Providencia sneebia DSM 19967
AACCCTGGTTTCAGGCTCGGATTGCGTGAGCTTTTTCGACCAATAGTGAAAAGTCTGATAGCTTATGTTTTGCTCCGAGCAAAACTGCTTAATGCCTAAATTACTTTGTCGTTGCTGCTCTAGAATTGCAGCCCAGTATTCTCGTTTACTTTGTTGTTCCATAGTCCCTCCAATGAAAAAGCTACTATGGCAAATGACGAGTTTGTTTAGTATGTGTGGTTCATTAACCGCTTACCATTAAAAATTAAATATATAAAGAAATATATTTAATTATAATTAAAAAACACAAACAATGAATAAATAACGTATTTATGCAATCAAAATAAAATTATCAATAAATGATTTAAATGTGATTATTCATTATTTGATAATCATATTTGATATAATTATGAAAATTTTATAAATACTTACAAATTTAAAATTAGTTTTATTTCTATATATTATTAAACAATAAATTAACATAGCATAATAGTTTAATATTGAAATTAAATTTAAAAWTAATCAATGTATTTAATAAGATAGCTTGAATAATTAAAACAGCGTATTTATTAAAAATAAATATCACATTGATATTAAACGATATTTTTTAATACATAAATACCGCTTAAGCTAAATTTATGATATTTATATAATCATCACAATAAACACAAAAGAGAATAAAAATATATTAATCATATTTTGAATAATAAAATTATCTTTATTTTTACATTAAAAAATAACCCTATAAATATTACTTTGTTAAATTGATTTCCCTAGTTTATATTTATGTAGAATTTATATTCAATCTCCATAATTGACCTATTACTATTAAGGAAACATTTAATATGAACAAAGATGCATTAAAGCAGAAATATAGTGAAATTGATGATGTTTATGGGTCATTAGAATTATCTCAAACATTGCCTAAAACTCAATTTCCAACAAAAGAAAGTGATCCTCGCAACGTATTTAGTGCCGTACGTGATGAATTAATGTTAGATGGTAATTCTCGACAAAATTTAGCGACATTTTGTCAAACTTGGGTTGATGATGAAATTCGCGAATTAATGAATTTATCCATTGATAAAAATATGATTGATAAAGATGAATATCCACAAACAGCGGAAATTGAAAATCGCTGTGTGCATATGATTGCAGAACTGTGGCATTCACCTGATGCAGAAAATACTTTAGGTTGCTCAACTATTGGTTCATCTGAAGCCGCCATGTTAGGTGGATTAGCATTGAAATGGCAATGGCGTAAAAAACGTGCAGCTGAAGGTAAACCGACTGATAAACCAAACCTCATCTGCGGGCCGGTACAAATATGTTGGCATAAGTTCGCACGTTATTTTGATGTTGAGTTACGAGAAATTCCTTTAGAAGGCGATCGTCTCATCATGAATCCAGAAGAAGTGCTCAAACGTGTTGACGAAAATACTATCGGAGTTGTGCCAACACTTGGCGTCACATTTACTTGCCAATATGAACCCGTCAAAGCCGTCCATGATGCATTAGATAAACTGCAAAAAGAGACGGGGCTTGATATTCCTATCCATGTTGATGGAGCAAGTGGTGGTTTCCTTGCACCATTCTGCGCACCAACTCTGGAGTGGGATTTCCGTTTACCGCGGGTTAAATCAATCAACTCTTCAGGACACAAATTTGGTTTAGCACCATTAGGGGCGGGTTGGGTTGTATGGCGTGAAGCCAAAGATCTACCAGAAGAGCTAATCTTCAATGTGAACTATTTAGGCGGCAACATGCCAACATTTGCACTGAACTTCTCCCGTCCTGGTGGACAAATTATCGCGCAATATTACAACTTCTTGCGCTTAGGCCGTGATGGTTACGCAAAAATTCACAATGCCTGTTATGCAACAGCTCAGTATCTTGCGCGTGAAATTGAAAAATTAGGTCCATTCGAAATGTTATTTGATGGCGATAGCCAAAAAGGTATCCCTGCAATTGCTTGGAAACTGAAAGATGGCGCTAAAACGAATTATTCACTCTACGATGTCGCGGATAAGTTACGCAGCCGCGGATGGCAAGTGCCAGCTTATTCAATGCCTGCTAATCGTGAGGACTTAGTTGTCCAACGCATTCTAGTTCGTCATGGTGTCAGCTTAGACCTCGCAGACTTGCTGATTGCAGACTTCAAACGAACACTTGAATATTTCGATAAACATCCTGTTAGTAGCCCTTTAACTGAGAAAGAAGGCGGCGGTTTTAACCACAGCTAATCATTCTTTATCAGAAATCAGGCTAGAGAGCACCCCACGTTCTCTAGCCTATTTTGATATCAAACCTACATTGATTTTGCTGAATGTATTTTCGGGAGAATATCTATGGCGACAACGACAGCTCCAGCAGCAAAACAGCTAACTTTATTGGGCTTTTTTGCTATTACAGCCTCAATGGTAATGGCGGTGTACGAATATCCGACATTTGCTACCTCAGGCTTCAGTTTAGTTTTTTTCTTACTATTAGGCGGGATATTGTGGTTTATTCCCGTTGCACTGTGTGCAGCAGAAATGGCAACAGTAGAAGGTTGGGAAGATGGCGGGATTTTTGCTTGGGTTTCTAACACATTGGGTGAACGTTGGGGATTTGCAGCAATATCATTTGGTTATTTACAAATTGCGGTCGGTTTTATTCCAATGCTGTATTTTGTATTAGGTGCGCTATCTTACATTTTAAATTGGCCCGAATTAAATACAGACCCTATTACCAAAACAGTTGCTGCTCTGATTATTTTATGGGTGCTCGCCTTTAGCCAATTTGGTGGAACAAAATATACTGCTACCATCGCAAAAGTCGGTTTTTTCGCGGGTATCCTATTACCTGCACTGATCCTTGTCATTTTAGCCATCAGCTATTTAGCAAGTGGTGCTCCACTCGCCATTGAAATAAGCGCATCAACCTTTTTCCCTGATTTTACTCAAATTGGTACATTGGTTGTCTTTGTTGCCTTTATTTTGAGTTATATGGGTGTTGAAGCTTCTGCAACGCACGTCAATGAAATGAAAAATCCAGGCAGAGATTATCCGCTTGCGATGATTTTATTAATGATTGCTGCTATTTGTTTAAGCTCGATTGGTGGTTTGTCTGTTGCCTCCGTCATTCCTAATAATGAAATCAACTTATCCGCAGGTGTTGTGCAAACATTTAATGTTTTAGTTTTGCACTTTGATTCTACACTTGGTTGGGCAGTTCGTATTATTGCGGCTTTATTACTACTTGGTGTACTGGCAGAAATTGCCTCTTGGATTGTCGGCCCATCAAGGGGCATGTATGTTGCGGCACAAAAAGGCATCTTGCCGAAAAGCTTCGCAAAAGTGAATAAAAACGGTGTACCAGTTACACTCGTTATTTCTCAACTACTGATCACTACTGTTGCTATTATCGTATTAACCAATACGGGTGGCGGCGGAAATATGTCTTTCCTCATCGCATTAGCATTAACCGTGGTGATTTACCTGTGTAGCTACTTCATGTTGTTTTTAGGCTATATTCACTTAGTTCGTAAACAACCTGAGAAAAAACGTGTATTCAATATTCCTGGTGGAAAAAACTTCAAGATAATTGTGGCATCTGCGGGATTAATTATCTCTATTCTCGCGTTTATTGTTTCCTTCTTCCCGCCTAGTTCATTGCCTAATGGCGCAAATAGTGAAACATATGTCACGTTACTGGCGGTCTGCTTCATCATTATTTTCCTACTGCCCTTTATTATTTATGCTTTCCATAATAAAAAAGGCAAAACAACAGATGTCACAATGGTACATATCAAAACGCATAATGCACCGAAAAATCACTTCTTTATTCACCCACGTGCGCGTGCGCCTTATCATTTAATTTCTAATGATAAGCAACCAAATGATGTGCAAAATAAAACCTCTACAGAAACAAAATAGTTTTTGTATTAACTTGTGACAAAAAGAGGGCTGCCATTGGCAGCCCTCAGACTGCTGACAAACATATTATGTTTGGCGGCAAGTCATATAGGTTTTGAAAATAAGCAAGGAAAATCAATACATTGATTTTCGACTGATAACACAAAGCGGGAAAAACCACGCTTTTATCCCGCTTTGTCAACAACCTCAGGGCTGCCATTGGCAGCCCTCTTACTTTTTTATTGAATACTCAACACTAACCTGTATTTCTCATCCCCGCAGCAACACCTGCAATTGTCACCATAAGGGCAAGTTCAACGCGTGGATCCGGTTGTTCTTGTTGGCGTGAACGATGAAGTAATTCAGCTTGTAACACATTGAGTGGATCTGTATACACGTTACGAAGTGCGATAGATTCAGCAATCCAAGGTAAATCTGCCATCAATGCTTCATCTTTTGAAACAGCCAATACACTTTTAATATCTTCAGAAAGCTGCTCGCGCAATTTTTTACCTAATGGCCAGAGGCGTTTATCAACTAAGCGCTGGTCATAATATTCCGCCAGCCATAAGTCAGCTTTTGCATACACCATTTCCAACATTGCAATACGCGTATTAAAGAATGGCCATTCTGACCACATTTCATCCAAAACAGCTTGTTTATGTTCCTTCTCAATCACATATTTCAATGCTGCACCCGCACCTAGCCATGCAGGAAGCATCAAGCGATTTTGAGTCCAAGCAAAAATCCAAGGAATAGCACGTAAAGTTTCAACACCACCTGTTGGGCGACGTTTTGCGGGACGCGATCCTAATGGCAATTTACCCAACTCTAGTTCTGGTGTGGCCGCGCGGAAATACGGCACAAAATCAGGTTGTTCACGAACATAATCGCGATACATTGCACAAGAAACTTCAGAGAGTGAATCCATCACCTCTTTCCACTCTTGTTTTGGCTCTGGCGGCGGCAGTAGGTTAGCTTCCAGAATAGCACTGGCATATAACGCAAGGCTGCTAATTGCCACTTGCGGTAGACCAAATTTAAAGCGGATCATCTCCCCTTGTTCAGTCACTCGCAGACCACCTTTTAAACTTCCTGGTGGTTGTGATAACAGAGCAGAATGCGCTGGTGCACCACCACGACCAATAGTGCCCCCACGTCCATGGAACAGTGTTAAAGTCACCCCTTCTTTTTCACACAGCTTAATTAATGCATCTTGTGCGCGATACTGTGCCCATGATGCTGCCATCACACCCGCATCTTTTGCTGAATCAGAATAGCCAATCATCACCATCTGACGATCATCAATAAGCTCACGATACCAATCAATGCTTAATAGGCGTGTCATGACACTTTGCGCATTATTTAAATCTTCAAGCGTTTCAAATAACGGTGCAACAGGCAGACGAATACAAGCACCAGCCTCTTTCAATAAAAGTTTTACTGCCAGCACATCTGAAGGGACTTTTGCCATCGAAATAACATAAGCGGCAATTGAATCATTTTTAGATTCAGCTATCACACGACATGTATCAAAAACTTCCGCAGTTTCTGGGCTAGGTTGCCAATCACGCGGTATTAATGGACGGCGAGATTGCAATTCAGATAACAAAAATTCTTGTTTTTGCTCTTCCGGCCAAGCGGCATAATCACCTAAACCAAGATATTGCGTTAATTCAGAGAGCGCTTCAGTGTGACGCGTACTTTCTTGGCGCACATCAATACGGACTAATTGTAAGCCAAAGCTACGAATACGGCGCAATGTATCAAGTAATTGTCCATTCGCAATAATGCTCATTCCACATGCTTTTAATGATTGATAGCACGCATATAACGGATCCCAGAGCTGCGCATTATCCGTCAGTAAATCAGCCGGAGGTAAAACTTGCTCCCCTTTAACGCAACGCTCAAGGTATTCTAATGTGGAAAATAGCTGGCTACGGAGATTTTTAGCGATTTGGCGATAAGGTTCATCAACATCATCACCACCAGCGAGGGCTTTCAATTCTGGTGTCGCTTCTGTCATGGATAATTCAGAAACCAGTATCTGAATATCTTTTAAGAATAGATCAGCCGCCTTCCATCGACTTAGCAGTAGAACATGACGAGTGACTTCTGCGGTTACATTTGGGTTACCATCGCGGTCACCGCCCATCCAAGAGGTGAAACGAACGGGATTAGCTTCAACCGGTAAAGAAGCGCCAATAGATTCCTCTAACTGCTCATTAAATTCGCGTAAGAATGCTGGTACGCCTTCCCACAACGAATTTTCAACAACAGCAAAACCCCATTTAGCTTCTTCAATTGGTGTTGGGCGAATTTTACGAATTTCATCGGTATGCCAAGATTGTGCAACTAACTGACGCAAACGGCGCATAATGTTATTACGTTCATAATCGGCAAGGTCGTCATGATCAAGCTGAGATAAACAGTTATTTACCTCCACTAATTTATGGATCAATGTACGACGAGCAATTTCAGTTGGATGTGCCGTTAGCACTAACTCTATCGAGAGTTGTTCTACCGCTTTATGAATATCTTTGTCAGTAAAATGCTTTTCTTTTAAGCGGCTGAATAAATTTTTGAGTGCAACCGGATTGCTTGCAGCTTCACCATGGGGTGAAATGCTGTGATATTGCTCGGCCACATTTGTCAGGTTTAAAAATTGGTTAAATGCTCGAGCAACAGGGAGTAGCTCGTCATTAGAGAGATTCTGTAACGTCACAAGTAATTGCTGACGCTGTTCCTCATTACCGGCACGAGAGGACTTCGATAATCGACGAATAGACTCAACTTTATCGAGGATATCCTCACCCAAAGCTTCCTTGATTGTATCGCCGAGTAGCTTACCCAGCATACTAACATTACTGCGCATTGCGGAATATTGCTGATTCATGAGACTCCTGACCTTGTTTCTTTGAGCAGAATGTTTCCCATTAAATAAAGGGGCATAACAAACTACAATCCAATTTCCTGTAATAAAATTTCAGTTAGCTGCGATAGAATTACTATTTTGTGACACAACTACCAAATTTACCCTTGCCTCTATATAGATATCAGAAAAAAAACAATTTGGGGGATTTTTCTAAAATTTAATTACACCACTATTTTTATTAGTTTTGCTTATTCATACCTTGTTTCAGCGCAATGTATCGTCGATTCAGCACTTTTAAGCCATGAATATTGCTTAAGAATTAAATTATTAGAATAAGATGGTAAAAATAATCATTGAATTTATGATGTTAAGACAAGCATCGACATACAAGCCGATGCTTCAATAAGAGATATTTCGATAAAAATAGTCGTTATAATAATTGTCGTTATAACAATTGTGACAAGCGATTTAGATCAGACTGAATTGCCCCAGCGGTCACATCACGACCAGCGCCCGGCCCGCGTATCACTAATGGGTTATCCCGATACCAGCGGCTTTCTATTGCAAATATATTGTCACCGGGCAGTAATGATGCAAGAGGATGATCCGGTTTTACGGCTTCAACACCTACACGAGCACGTTTTTTGACTGCATCAAATCGTGCGACATAGCGCAATACCATGCCCATTTCTTGCGCAGCTTCCAAACGTTGCTGCATCTGCTCGTTTATCGCTGCACTATTTTCAAAGAAGTCATCCAATGAACCTGCTGCGGCTTGCGCTGAAACTAATGATTCAACCCGTACATCATTCGGCTCTATTTCATAACCCGCCTCACGCGCTAAAATCATTAATTTGCGCATCACGTCTTGTCCAGAAAGGTCAATACGCGGATCAGGTTCCGTTAGACCTTGCTGCCATGCCTGTTCAACTAATTCACTAAAAGGGACTGCACCATCAAATTGTAAGAATAACCAAGATAAGGTGCCTGAAAAAATACCACTGATTGAAAGTATGGTATCCCCGCTCTCTTTTAGGTCGCGTACAGTATGGTTAATTGGTAATCCAGCACCTACTGTTGCATTGTATAGCCAGTGTCGACCCGTTTTCGCAAAAGCATCTCGAATTTGCCGATACTGATATGTGGGCGCTGCACCCGCAATTTTATTCGCACTAATGATATGAAAACCATAACTAGCAAAATCGACATAATTATCGGCAAGCACTGCGCTTGCCGTAACATCCAGTACCACTAAATCATCATAAGGATGAGATCTCATCCATAAAAATAGGTCATCTTCTTGATGTTCAACGGCCTCATCATCAAAAAAAGCTAAAGCATGGCTTGGGTCAATACCTTGATAATTTAATAAACTACGCTTGCTATCCACTACACCAGCCAGCACAAAATCAAAATCACTGCGAGCAGAAATATTTGGCTGCTCAGCGGCGAATAATTCCAACCAACGAGCCCCAATGTTTCCCTTACCAAAGAGCACTAATCCAATCCGTTTTTCTGCACGAAATAAACTTTGGTGCATTCCTTGAATAAGATGATTGGTTTGATTGCTGCGCAATACAGCCACTAAGCTAATGCCATCTTCAGAATGCCAAACAAACTCAACAGGTTGATCTTTAAGCTCTTCATAAAAACGGTGGCTGTGCAGCGGATTTTTACATACCCCCGCGCCCACTAAAGCCACAACAGAAAAGCCTTCACGTAATGAAAGTGTGCCTGGGAATGTCGCCTCTTCCAGAATATTTAATGCACTTTCAACAAGCTCAGAGGTATAACAAAATTGCAGTAAATTGCGATCATGATGAATACCGAGCGCTAATGGCTTCAATTGCACGCGTTTGAGTAACAAATCAATATCTTTATAAATCTGATTAAAATCACGCCCTTGAGCAATTCTTAATTCAATTAAACAGACTTCATCATGGCTAGTGACAATTTTAGCGCCTGTTCCGGATGCTAAAACGCGCTCAATCTTGGTCGAACCTTGTTCTGGTTGATAGCTACACTTCAATTGCAAATCAATATTACTGCCAGACACGGGTTGTAATGTACGCGTATGTAATACTGGTGCTGCAAGACGGGCTAATTCACTCGCTTCATCAAGACGCAACAACGGCAATAAACATGCATCTTTTACTTTACGTGGGTCCGCGCTATAAACCCCCGCAACATCACTCCAAATGGTGACTTTCTCAACATCGGCTAATGCACCAATTTGAGTCGCAGAATAGTCGCTCCCATTGCGCCCTAACAGAACAGTTTCGCCAGCTTGGTTACGTGAAATAAAACCTGTCACAACAAGGCGGTATTGCGGATATTGCACAAGAATATGTTGCAAAAGCTGGCGTGATGTCGACTCTTCAACTTGAGGTTGAGCCGCTCTTTCTGCCCGTAAAAAAGTGCGCGCATCCAGCCAAGTGCTTGCCATTCCGGATTCTTGTAGCACAGCAGACATTAAGCGAGCAGACCAAATTTCCCCATGACCGACGACTTCAGCATAAGCGGCATCATTCATTGGCTGGTCTAATAATTCACTTAAGCGTTCTAAATCTTTAACAAATAAATTATTCAATTCATCTGCTTTGTTTTCTGGCAATAATTCAGTAATTAACTCTTGTTGATAGCGCCGTAAATATTGTTGAGCTTGATGGGCAGAAATTCGGTCACTTTGACTGAGCTTTAACCAATTAATTAATTGATTCGTTGTACTGCCAGCAGCAGAAACCACCATTAAGTCACCCGATTGACTATAATTAGCCATGATATTGGCAACTCGCTGATAACATTTTGCATCCGCTAAACTACTACCCCCAAACTTATGTAACTGGCGGTGATATGCACCCGCCTCACCTGCTGTCAGTACGCTCATCAAACACTCCACTAGTATTGCGCTGCAACCTTAAATGCATTTTCTAAATCTGCGATAAGATCTGATGGATCTTCAAGACCCACCGAGATCCGCAATAAACTATCTGTAATGCCAGCTTCTGCACGTGCTTCAGCTGACATACCTGCATGCGTCATTGTCGCGGTGTGTGAAATCAATGTTTCAACGCCACCCAATGATTCTGCAAGCGTAAATAAGGTTAACGCTCGTAAAAAACGGCGTAATTGGCTTTCATCTCCGCTAAATTCAAAACTTAGCATAGCGCCAAAACCTTTTTGTTGTTTCACGGCAATATCATGCCCAGTATGGTCAAGTAATCCAGGATAATATAACTTCTTTACTTGCGATTGAGCTTTCAGATAATTTACTAATTCTTGCGCATTACTCTGTTGTTGTTTTATCCGAGGGGAAAGTGTTCTGATCCCTCTTAGTAGCAAATAGCTATCAAATGCCCCGCCCGTAACACCAATATTGTTTGCCCACCACGCCAATTCTTCTGCCCATTTTTCATCTTTCGCAATGATGGCACCGGCAATAATATCTGAATGACCATTAAGATATTTTGTACAAGAATGAATCACAAAATCAGCCCCAAGTGCTAATGGTTGCTGTAATATCGGGCTGAGAAACGTATTGTCAACCGCGACAAGTGCTCCAGTGTCATGGGCTTGTTGGGCAATTTTTTCAATATCATAAATACGCAATAATGGGTTGCTTGGCGTTTCAATTAAAACTAATTTTGGTTTTTTCTCTAATGCTGCCTGTAATTCCGCCTCATTATTTTGATCAACAAATTGAACTTGATATGCGCCACGTTGATGCTGACTATTAAATAAACGGTAACTTCCACCGTAACAATCATGGGGCGCAACCAGTAAATCACCGGGCTGTAAAAATACTGTACACAGGAGATGCAATGCTGACATACCGCTATTTGTCATTACCGCACTATGACCACCTTCAAGCTGCGCCAAGGTTTTTTGTACAATATCACGCCCCGGATTTCCACGACGTGAATAGTCATGTTCGCGCGGCTCATTAAAATCCGTAAAATTATAGGTGCTGGACAAATAAATAGGTGGGACAACGCAACCAAACTGCGCATCATCGTTTAATCCATTATGAATGGCGGTAGTCGACGGTTTGTAGGCCATAAACGCTTCTCCTGATTAATCGTGCAGCAAATAATACCCAACCAATATTTAGACGTCAATACATCTAGACATCTAAACACCTTTACGTTTATATTAAGTAGTGGAATAATCACCCAGAATAATTATGTGTCATCTGACCATACATTTTGAAGAATAAGCTAACCTATTAATTTTTAGAAAAATATTAAAAGGTTGATATATACTGATTTTAACTTATGTGTCTATTTCGCAGCTTGAGTCACAACATTTTGTTTCTCAAACAAAATAATAGATATATTATTTTTTGATAATTGATGAAAATAACCAAGGTAACTCATGGCTGAATGGAACGGTGAATATGTCAGTCCGTATGCTGAACATGGCAAAAAAAGTGAGCAAGTAAAAAAGATCACAGTATCGATTCCATTAAAGGTACTTAAAATCTTAACTGATGAGCGTACTCGTCGACAAATCAATAATTTGCGTCATGCAACCAACAGTGAATTACTGTGTGAAGCTTTCCTGCATGCCTTCACAGGTCAACCACTACCAAATGATGATGATTTGCGAAAAGAGCGCAGTGATGAAATTCCTGAAGCTGCAAAAGAGATCATGCGCGAATTAAATATTGATCCTGAAACTTGGGAATATTAATAAGGCTAAATCGCCTTATTTGCTCATTAATGGTATAGGCTTGTCACAAAAATGGTTTAAATTTTTATCTAATCCTTTTTGTGACAGGCCTATATATCCCTGAATGTTTTCATAACATTCATCAATATTTCGATTCTGAAATTCGGTATTTCAAGCTAATTTCATCTCACAATACAAAGAATAATCTGATTAATTTCTCTTTCAGAGCTCTCCCAATCTTTATCCCGCATATTTATCTACACTCAATCTCCAACGTTGATAAAAATAAATAGGCCATGCCATGAAATCACCTATTCAAATGATTACACCAATTTTAGGGATAACATTACTGATTACAGCAGGATGTACATCTTATCCTCGACATATAGCAGATAATGATCACTCATCGGCAGTAACAGAATCCTCTGCCCCGCAAACATTAGGGACTCAATGGGGAGAAGATATTCAGTCATCAGTGCAAAGTGTTAGGGCAATACGCCTTAGCCAAACACCTTATGATTCACTGACTATTCATTATCGCGGTGAACTTGTTCCTAGCCATGTCTATACACAAACCGCAATCCCATTATCACCGCTAATTATCCAAGTGATCAATGAAGAAAAGGGGCAGCCAATGCCGTTGTACAGAGATAAACAAGGTCGCTATATATTGCCAGCCTTAGATGGGATGCGTTATAGCCTGCGTATTGCAAACAATGATAGAAAAAGAACTTATGAGGCTGTCACCACTGTCGATGGGTTAGATGTACTAAATGGACAAGCGGGATCATTCCGCAATAGTGGTTATTTAATCCGCCCGGGTAAGCAAGTAGAAATTGATGGTTTCCGCAAAAGTAGCCAAGAAGTCGCCGCGTTTCGTTTCACCACACCAGAAAATGCCTATGTCAACCAAAATAGGCAAGGTGATGAACGCAATATTGGCGTCATTGGCATGGCCATATTTGAAGTGAAAGAAGCGTTACCTGATTGCGATGCAAACCCGTTTCCAGCAGACACAAAATATGCTCCCGCACCTTGTACTAAGCGCTAAAAAAGCAAAAACCTGTTCACTTGAACAGGTTTTTTTGTATCAGCCACCGAATTGACTTCAATGCTGATATCCAGCGCATTCCAAAAGAAGTCGATCAAAGACCTCTTTTTACAGGCTTGATTACTTCTTAGCACCTGGAATGCTGAAACGCTGGTTGAAGCGATCAACACGACCACCAGTAGCAACGTCACGTTGTTTACCAGTATAGAACGGGTGGCAGTTACCACAAACGTCCAGGTTCAAAGAGTGACCTGCTGTTGAGTTGATTTTCATAACATTACCGCAAGAACAAGTTGCAGTAATTTCTTCGTATTTTGGGTGAATACCTTTTTTCATGGGAAAACCTCGATTAAGGCCGTGTCGCCATTCCAGGCCTAACGCTGGACACCACACGTCGTGTTGATTAAAAATATCGTATCGGTAAAAATGCTACCAAAGGCGGCGGATCATACAGAAAATCTATTTATTACGCAATGAATATTGCCCAATTTTTGTGGTACTCTAGCAAATTAGTTCTTTCATGGTCGCACAAAAAACAGACGGAAATCCAGCTATGATCGTTGTTCAGGTTGCTTTACCTGTTCCCTTAAATCACACATTTGATTATTGCTTATCTAACAATATGCCAATTCCACCAATTGGTGGGCGAGTCATGGTGCCTTTTGGTAAACGACAAGCACTTGGTGTTGTTGTCAATCACAGTCAATCAAGTGAATTCTCGGAAGAACAGCTCAAAGCGGTTGAATTAGTACTTGATCATGAAACCTTATTTCCCGACGACTTATGGCAACTTCTGCTGTGGTCCGCCAAGTATTATCATTACCCAATTGGTGAAGTTCTTTTTCATGCTTTGCCTATTTTACTGCGCCAAGGAAAAGCCGCTGAATTCTCACCAATTTGGCAATGGCAAGTCACTCCGCTCGGGCTTGAAACAGATATTAATGCATTAAAACGCTCACCAAAACAGCAACAAGCACTTGCTGTATTACGGCGGAACGCCATTTATCGCCATCAAGTTAACGAGTTAGAATTAAGTGAAAGTGCCTTACAAGCGCTAAAAAAGAAAGAGTTTGTTGAATTACATCCTGTACAACCTGTCACCGAAAAATGGCAGCCTAATTTCTACGTCAAAGGTGAAAGGTTGAAATTAAACAGTGAGCAAGCAACTGCGGTGGGAGCAATTCGCGCACAAGATAATGAATTTTCACCTTGGTTGTTGGCAGGAATTACCGGCTCAGGAAAAACTGAAGTTTACCTAAGTGTGCTAGAAAATATTCTTGCGCAAGGTCGGCAAGCATTAATTCTAGTTCCCGAAATTGGTTTAACGCCTCAAACCATCAGTCGCTTTCGCGAACGTTTTCAAGCTCCCATTGATGTTTTGCACTCAAGCCTTAATGATAGTGAACGATTAGCTGTTTGGTTACGAGCCAAACAAGGTTCCACTGCAATGATTATTGGTACACGTTCCGCCTTGTTTACACCTTTTGCCAATTTGGGGATCATCATTATTGATGAAGAACATGATTCATCCTATAAACAGCAAGATGGCTGGCGGTATCATGCGCGCGATTTAGCGGTATTTCGTGCCAAAAAAGAAAATATTCCTATTATTATGGGAACCGCAACACCTTCATTAGAAACGCTAGTCAATGTTCAGCAGAATAAATACCGCCAGCTTAATTTAACTTTACGAGCAGGTAATGCGCGTCCTGCCACCCAACATTTAATTGATTTAAAAGGGCAACCTTTAAAGTTTGGCCTATCTCATCTGCTCATTCAGCATATCCAAGAACATCTTGCGCAAAATAATCAGGTGATTTTATTTTTAAATCGTCGTGGATTTTCACCTGCCTTAATTTGCCATGAATGTGGCTGGATAGCGGAATGTCCGCGCTGCGATCATTACTACACGTTACACCAAAATTTCCATCAATTGCGCTGCCACCAATGTGATAGCCAACGCCCTGTTCCTCGCCAATGCCCTGATTGCGGTTCAACAAATTTGGTTCCTGTTGGCATGGGAACAGAGCAGCTTGAGGAAGGGATAACAGCCCTATTCCCAGATATTCCTGTGACACGTATTGATCGCGACACAACAAGCCGAAAAGGGGAACTTGAGCAACATTTAAATGACGTTTATGCCGGTGGTGCGCGCATCTTAATTGGTACTCAAATGCTTGCGAAAGGTCATCATTTTCCAGATGTTACCCTTGTTGCTTTGTTAGATGTTGATGGTGCACTATTTTCAAGTGATTTTAGAGCAGCAGAACGTTTTGCCCAGCTGTATGTTCAAGTATCAGGTCGGGCAGGCCGAGCAGGCAAACAAGGTGAGGTTTTTTTACAAACTCACCACCCAGAGCATCCTCTTTTGTTAACGCTTTTAGAAAAAGGCTACGCGCCATTTGCTCACGAAGCGATTGAGGAGCGCCGAGTTGCTATGTTGCCGCCTTTTACAAGCCATATCATGATCCGCTCAGAAGATCATAATAATCACGATGCACGACAATTTTTACAAAAAGTCCGACACTACATTTCTGAACATCCAAAATATGATCCAAGATTATGGATTTTAGGCCCCGCTCCCGCAATACAAGCCAAACGAGGTGGTCGTTTTCGCTGGCAACTATTATTACAGCACCCTTCGCGTGCTTACTTACAGCAATTTGCTGCCCAAATTTTACCTGAATTACAAAAGCAGCCCGAAAGCCGCAAAGTAAAATGGAATATCGATGTTGACCCAACAGATTGTTAATTCATTTTATCATGAGCAAAATAAACAAAAATGGTGAAAATTGATCACCTAGCTGAATTAATTATACTCACCTTAGGTCAAATATTGAGCCAAAAACGCTTCTCAGGCGAAATAACTATTTTTAATATTTGCGAAGCACATCTAAAAAATGATGCCCATCACATTTTTTATGTAAACTAGGTAACAGATCTTCTTGTTAAACCATTTAGAATGGTTTTTATTAAGACAACGAGTAATGACGTCATTTAAAAAGCAATCGATTAACTAAAAAGTAACGTAAGGAAGGCGTTGTGGAACATAAAAAACATAATGGTACTGCAACTATGAAAGATGTGGCGAGTGCCGCTGGAGTATCAACAGCCACTGTCTCCAGAACCTTAATGAATCCTGAAAAAGTCTCCTTGCAAACTCGTCAAAAAGTGGAACAAGCTGTGATGGATGTTGGTTATTATCCGCATAACCTTGCTCGGAGCTACAAACGCAATGAATCAAAAACAATTTTAGCGATCGTCCCTGATATCAGTGATCCTTTCTTTAGTGATGTGATCTGTGGACTTGAGAAAGTGGCCGCACAAGAAGGCTATTTTGTGCTTATCGGTGACTGTAAACATCAGCAAAAACAAGAGAATGCTTTTATTAATTTGATTATCACAAAACAGATTGATGGCATGGTGCTACTTGGTTCAAATTTGCCTTTTGATGTTTCTACAGAAGAACAGAAAAATTTACCCCCTATTGTCATGGCTAATGAGTTCTCTCCTGAGCTTAAGTTACCTACCGTACATATTGATAACTTAACCGCGGCTTTCAATGCCACACATTATCTACAACAGCTGGGTCATAAGCGCATCGCCTGTATTGCAGGCCCTGAAAATATGCCACACAGCCAATACCGCTTAGAAGGCTATAAAAAAGCCATGCTTCGTACAGGAGAAAGATTGCGCGAAGAGTATATTGTGCGCGGTGATTTTTCTCATGAAAGTGGTGCTGAAGCGCTCAAACAGCTACTTGAACTACCAGAACCGCCAACAGCCATTTTCTGCCATAGTGACATCATGGCAATTGGCGCTATGTGGCAAGCGAAAAAACAAGGCTTAACATTACCAGATGATTTATCTATTGTTGGCTTTGATAATTTGGAATTAGCGAAATATACGCTTCCAGCGCTAACAACGATTAATCATCCTCGTGATGAAATTGGTCGTCATGCTATGTTACTGTTACTTGAAGAGCTGCAAGGTAATAATGTGAACCCAGGTTCACGTCTCCTTGATTCTGATTTAATTATCAGAGAAAGTACAAAAGCGCCGAAAAGCTAGGCAAAGCTATTCAGGTTAAGTAACATGTCATGCAAAATAGACAATGACATAAAATCGCTCGAGTAATAGGTGAATGGTAATACAATTCAATATTACTCGAATTGTAAGCTTCGTCGATAAATGCGGATAACAAGCAGTTTGAAGTAAGACGGGTGTAACGACTTTATAACCTAGTGAACTAATAGTGTGGCACAGAAAGATTATGTAGCTCGAGGGCGCTCACCTGCCCGCCGAAAAAACAGTAAAGGCAAAAAGAAAAAAACACAAGGACTACCAATGGCGACATTAATCGTTGCCGTTGCTATTGTTGTTTTGTTTGTTGGTGGCCTCTATTTTATCACCCAAAATAAAAAAGATGCACCGCAGGAAACCACTGCACATCCCACAACAAAACCTGAAAATAAGCTGCCCCCAAAACCAGAAGAGCGCTGGCGCTATAAAAAAGAGCTGGAAAGTCGGGGTGTCGAGATGCCAAGTGTGTCAACGCCGAATAATACAGGCAGCAATATTATTCGCCAAAACGACCTAACACCGGAACAACGTCAACTTCTGGAGCAAATTGATTCAGACAGGCGCCAACCTGTGACTAATCTACCGGAAATTCCGTATAACGGTCAGCCAGTTCCGCGTTCACAAGTTATCATTAATGAACCCACTCAACCTGTGAATCCACCAGTACAGCGCAAGACTGCTGCACCAACTGAGAAAAAAACGGAAATCATCGCTGAAAAACCAGCACAACCCATCACGAAGCCTGCACAGTCAGAAACTAAGCCTGTGAATAATTTACAGAATATGCTAGTACAATGCGGCTCTTTTAGAACATCTAGCCAAGCGGAATCCGTTCAAGCAACACTGGCTTTCTCTGGAATTGAAAGCCGAATTGCAGAAGGTGGCGGCTGGTATCGCATTGTTCTTGGGCCTTATACTAAGCCCACTGCGGAAAAAATGCGCGATCGCGCAAATGGTGCTGGTGTATCTGGTTGCATTCTTCGTGCTTCAGGGGGTTGAAAATACCCCCCTCATCCCCCATGTACTAATTTACGTACTATTAAGAGCAATTATTTAAGGCACTGATTTTTGTCAGTGCCTAAGAATAGATAGACTCAGAATGGTTAAATGACAGGTAAATTACACATAAATTTCCATGCAATTAACCTTCAATGAGTATTATATACCGTATTATTTTCGTCAAAAAATCAGGGGCTAACTCATGACAACAATCGTAAGTGTTCGCCGTAATGGCCAAGTCGTAATTGGTGGAGATGGGCAGGCGACGATGGGTAATACCGTCATGAAAGGCAATGTCCGCAAAGTTCGCCGCTTATATAACGATAAAGTTATTGCAGGATTTGCCGGTGGCACCGCAGACGCGTTCACACTTTTCGAACTATTTGAGCGTAAGCTTGAATTACATCAAGGCCATTTAACTAAGGCCGCTGTTGAACTTGCTAAAGATTGGCGTACCGACCGTATGCTACGCAAGCTCGAAGCACTACTCGCGGTTGCAGATGAACACACCTCCTTAATCATTACGGGTAATGGTGATGTTGTTCAACCGGAGAATGATTTAATTGCTATAGGTTCAGGCGGTCCATATGCGCAATCTGCGGCTCGTGCTCTGCTTGAAAATACAGAATTAACTGCTCGTGAAATTGCTGAAAAAGCATTATCCATCGCAGGCGATATCTGCATCTATACCAACCACAATGTTAACTTTGAAGAAATTTCTTCGAAATCTTAAGGATTGCCAGCATGTCCGAAATGACCCCTCGCGAAATAGTTAGTGAACTCGACAACTACATTATTGGTCAAAATAAAGCTAAGCGCTCCGTCGCAATAGCCCTGCGTAACCGCTGGCGCCGTATGCAATTAAATGAAACCTTACGCCACGAAGTTACACCAAAAAATATTTTAATGATTGGTCCTACTGGTGTGGGTAAAACCGAAATTGCTCGCCGCCTCGCTAAATTAGCTAATGCACCGTTTATCAAGGTAGAAGCGACCAAATTCACCGAAGTTGGCTATGTTGGTAAAGAAGTCGACTCGATCATCCGTGATTTAGCGGATTCAGCTGTCAAAATGGTTCGCCAACAATCCATTGAAAAAAATCGTCATCGCGCAGAAGAACTTGCCGAAGAGCGTATTCTTGATGTTTTGATCCCACCTGCTAAAAATAGCTGGGGACAAAATGAATCTGTTGATGAACAATCACCCGCTCGTCAATCATTCCGTAAAAAATTGCGTGAAGGCCAACTAGACGATAAAGAGATTGAAATTGAAGTTGCAGCAACACCTATGGGCGTTGAAATCATGGCTCCTCCAGGTATGGAAGAGATGACAAACCAGCTGCAATCTATGTTCCAAAATCTTGCAGGACAAAAACAAAAAGCACGCAAAATGCCTATCAAAGAAGCCTTTAAGCTTCTGGTAGAAGAAGAAGCGGCTAAACTTGTTAATCCTGAAGAGCTGAAAGAACAAGCAATCGAAGCTGTTGAGCAACACGGAATTGTCTTTATTGATGAATTCGACAAAATTTGTAAACGTGGTGGTCAAAGCTCAGGGCCAGATGTTTCCCGTGAAGGCGTTCAACGCGATCTGTTACCACTGATTGAAGGTTGTACTGTTTCCACAAAACACGGCATGGTGAAAACCGATCATATTCTGTTTATCGCATCAGGTGCTTTCCAAGTTTCTAGTCCATCAGATTTAATTCCTGAATTACAAGGTCGTCTGCCTATTCGTGTTGAACTACAAGCACTGACGACAGAAGATTTTGTGCGCATCCTGACTGAACCAAGCGCTTCATTAACTGAACAATATAAAGCACTGATGGCAACTGAAGGTGTTTCTATTGAGTTTACTGCTGATGGTATCCGTCGTATTGCTGAGGCAGCTTGGCAAGTGAATGAATCAACTGAAAACATCGGTGCGCGCCGTCTACATACTGTACTAGAGCGCTTAATGGAAGATATTTCCTATGATGCAAGTGAGCGCAGTGGACAATCTATTGAGATTAATGCTGAATATGTGAAACAGCACTTAGATGCGCTTGTTGCTGATGAAGATTTAAGCAGATTTATTTTATAAGCTTATTTATTATCAGGTTTTCATGTATCCTTAACCGACGTCACTACTCAATAAGTCTGATTTGCTTATAGACTTTAGACTCAGAGTATATAAAGTACAGCTAATGATGTGTAATTAGCTGTACTTTTGACTATCAGTTTCAGCCTGACATAACCGCTTTTTGGTCAATGATAGACATTGCGTAAAGCTATCCGTTTTATCATATAACCATAATAATTAAGCGTTAAAATATGAAAGGCCATAATAATATTGAACATAACAAACCTGTGAAATTATTGAATGAGCTCATCTACTTCTATTAGCCGTAAGCAGGCTTGGCTAGAAAGTTTACGTCCTAAAACACTACCATTAGGTGTTATTGCAATCATAACTGGTTCTGCATTAGCCTATTTAACGGGTAATTTTAAATGGCCTGTTGCATTATTAGCCTTGATTACCGCAGGGTTACTGCAAATCCTATCTAACCTCGCAAATGATTATGGCGATGCCATAAAAGGTTCTGACACAGCTGAACGAATTGGCCCTTTACGCGGTATGCAAAAAGGTATCATCACACAAGCTGATATGAAAAAAGCGCTAAAAATTAATATTTCTGCGGCCTGTATATCAGGTTTATTATTAGTTATTGTCGCGTGTGAAAAACCTGAAGATGCTATCGGTTTCTTAGTCTTGGGTCTTGTGGCGATTGTTGCGGCTATCACTTATACCGTAGGCAAAAAACCTTACGGCTACCTCGGGCTGGGTGATATTTCTGTTTTAATTTTCTTTGGTTGGCTAAGTGTTATTGGCTGTTATTATTTGCAAGCTAATACATTCAATATGATTACGGTATTACCCGCAACTGCATGTGGATTACTTTCTGTTGCCGTACTCAATATTAATAATATGCGCGATATCGAAAATGATGTTAAAGCAGGAAAAAATACATTAGCGGTACGTTTAGGCCCACAAGGGGCACGAATTTATCACGCGATTATCATCATTCTTGCCATTTTATGTTTAGCATTCTTTAATCTTATTTATCTTCATGGTTGGAGTGGCTGGCTATTTTTACTTGCTGTCCCAATGCTAATGAACCATATTCGACGCGTTCTTAGTGATCCAACACCTGAAGGTATGCGGCCTATGCTAGAAAACATGGTAAAAGCAGCACTACTCACCAATATCCTGTTTTCTATTGGTATCGTCTTGAGTAAATAAGGCAATATTTTTGCTTATTTTTTGACTTAATATCTCTATTTTGGGTAGTGATTTTTGCCAATCGCTACTCAAAAGGGATATACTCTAGTTTCTTGCAGCAAATAAACTCTGATATCTACCATGATCCAAGTGACAGTTGACTGCCTTGTTATTGCTAGCTAACTTGAACCTGAATCACAACCTCGTTATGGTGGCTTTGAGGGATAAATTCGCTTGTCGCCTATATGCAACTCGAATTATTTTGGGTACAAATCCTATGAAATATGATACTTCCGAACTCTGTGATATCTACCAAGAAAGTGTAAATGTGGTAGAACCTCTTTTCTCTAACTTTGGTGGGCGTACTTCATTTAGTGGTCAAGTGATTACCGTCAAATGCTTTGAAGATAATGGCTTGTTGTATGATCTACTAGAAGAAGACGGCCAAGGACGCATCTTACTGGTTGATGGTGGTGGTTCTGTACGTAAAGCCCTAATTGATGCTGAAGTCGCAAGGCTTGCGGTTGATAATCACTGGGAAGGAATTGTCGTTTATGGTGCAGTACGCCAAGTCGATATATTAATGGAGTTGGATTTAGGTATTCAAGCTATCGCAGCTATGCCAGCAGGATGCCCAGATGAAGGTATTGGTGAAAGTGATATCCGTGTGAATTTTGGTGGAGTAACCTTCTTTTCTGGTGATTATCTTTATGCAGATAACACCGGCATTATTTTATCAGAAGAGCCACTTACTGGGCCAAATAATGATGAATTTGATGTTATTGAAGATATCTAATCTCTAAAAATAATTTTATATGATAACCACCTTAATAGCAGCTGGTTGACTTTAGCGCTATAACAATAATCAATGAATAAGGGCGGAATAACTCTGCCCTTATTTTGATGCATTACTTATAGTTCCCAAGGGGCTAAAAGTAGCTCAGAAAATCCCTTACTTTCACAGAAATTAACTGTCAAAGGCTCAAAAACAGTTTGATTAACCTCATTCATCACCTGTAAACCTACTGCCCTTGTCACATCTTCATCCACCATTCCAATGGCCTTTGATTGTTCTGCTACGCGGTCCTTATACTCTTTGTCATAGCGTTCACCTCGGTCAGCACAGGCCGCTTCCCACCGAGCTGGCTCTACACGCTGTAATAGCGCTTGCCACGGCGCCCATTGAGACAACCAGCTAACAAATTGGTTATTTTCGGCTTGCTTCACTCTCAATTCTGCCTCTTTGAGATCATGATCCTGAATATGAGATATCGTATAAAACCGCATGTTCTGTGCTGTTGTCGTCAATTCTAATGGTTCACGTAACGTTGTTTGATAAGCAAGATAAACCTCAATATCATCCACGGTCCGTCCATTCAGGTTGTTTCTCAAACTCACGATTTTATCTGCGGCGATTTTTTCTAAGTATTGTAAACGAAATATTTCACGGCATTGTGCCATCAAGTCAGGTAAATTATTATCATAATTACCGCGATCAATATTATGGATTAATTCATATTGCATCATAGCATTTAATGACAAAGTTACGCGATCCTCACACGTTTCCGTTGCATCATAGGCTGCTAAAAATGTTTTTTTACGTAGTTCAGGTGAATCCGATAACCGCAACAGCCATTGTGCAATATGCTCTTTAAACGCAGGATCTTTCTCCGTATTACAATTCAGACCCAGCTTTGACATGAATTTCCCAAATTCTTGTGCATTTTTTTCTAGTGTAAATGCTAAAAACCGATTTTCGATATCTTGTTTTTGTTCATTAGGGAACCAGTGCATTATACTTTTAATAAATTCATTTTGCTTTTGCCGTGACATAGATATATTTAAATTTGATGTCAATCCATTAATCAGTAAATGTAATTCGCCCTCGAGATTATTAGCATCGAATATGCTAGGAAATAATGTGCCGATCATTTCATCTGATAGAAGATGATTATCGAAAGAAACTATATCTAGCCTCAATGATTCTGTTATTCTTCCTCCCATTCTTTCTCTTTCTTCCTCGTTTATCACTGTCGTGATAATGTCTGGGGAAAATGATGAAATCGGATTATTATCGAAATTACAATGTTTCAAACTACTAGGTAAATAAGGCAACATGTTGATACGATTAGACGAGCATTGTAGATTAATAAGTCCGTGAGGCAAGTTTGGCAACATGTTGATATGATTAGACGAGCAGTGTAGAAAAAAAAGCCCATGAGGCAAGTTTGGCAACGACGTAATATTATTTCTAGAACAGAGAAAATACTTAAGATTATCAGGTAATTTCGGTAGCTCATTGATATTATTGTCACTACAATTTACGGAATAAAGTTTGTCAGGTAATTTTGGTAACATGCTTAATCTATTATCAGCACAATCTAATATCTCAAGAGTATTGGGCAATTGAGGTATAACGTTTAGATTATTATTATCACAACGTAGCTCCGTAAGGGTATCTGGTAATTTCGGTAAAGTTATTATATGATTTTTAGTACAAATTAGCCTATCAAGATATTTCGGTAGTTTAGGTAAAGTTCTTATTTGGTTATTATTGCAAAATAGACTCTCAAGTCTCTCTGGTAACTCAGGTAAAACACTTATATTGTTACTATGGCATATTAGATACTTAAGTCCCTTTGGCAGATCAGGTAACTCATTGAGTCTATTTCTTTCGCAACTCAATGTCTTAATACAGGGCGGTAATTTGGGTAAACTGGTGAGAGATAAACGCGATAAATCAAGTGTGCACTCATTGTGAAATATACATTTCTTTAATTTTGATAATGCAATACTTCGAGAATATTTTTCTTCATCCGGGGAATTCTTTAGCCACTGATTCCAATCTTCAAGATACTCTTTTTGATTAATCTCTTTGCTTTTAACTTCAGTGCTAGGACATGGAAATAAACCCGCTTTTTTATTAATATCCTCATTACTTTCTCTTACAGCACGTATATTTCCTACAAGTGCTCTTGTATCACAATGAGTCTGTTCATGCTGAGCTGTACTAGTAGAAGCGATGGGCATGTTAATATTTATATGATTAGGCATGCTATATCCTTTAATAAATTATAATTATTCTTTATTGAAATTAATAATGCATTTATTAATCCAATAAAAAATCAATTATTCATTATAAAATATATATTCCATATAAATATAATCGAATAAGTCAGATTATTATTAATTAATAAAATAAATTAATTTCTGAATTAGAAAAATATAGTAATTATTACTGGATGATAAAAATCAGTTTAATAATTTATATTAATAAATGCTTATGAAGTATATTAAATTAACATCAATATTTAAAAAGGAAATAATAAGGATATTTAAGGTGCGAATAAATAACTATCCAATATATTTTAGTGAACCATTTAATTTTTCAAAGAAAAATATTCTTCCATCACATAAAAATTATGTGGTGGAAGAATGGTAGTAATAATACTGTAATAATATGAAGCATACATAAGTATGATGGTTACACTTCTTCCATCTTGCCAAGCAGGCCACGCAGGCGCTCTTGCCATGTTTGTTGTTCTTGTTTCAATTGTTCATTTTCACGAACTAAAGCTTCTGTACTCGACTTCGTATTCTCAACTTCCTGAGTAAGTGCACTATTTTTATCTTTAAGCTCATCAATTTCCATTTGTAACAAAGTGATGGTATCGATCGCTTGCTGGACTTTTGATTCGAGTTTCTCAAATACTTCAAATGACATTCTTCTGATCTCCCTTGTAATCTATTACTCGATTGTAAGTAGCCTGATCCACTATGTCTAGTAGCTTTGCGTTAATTCACAAGTTAGTTCACTGCAAAATATTGATAAGGCAACGCAACAAAAGTCGAACGCATCACTAATTTTGGTCGTTTTCTTTCGTTTTGGTGATGTAACACACATATTTCAATTTCGATATTTCTCGTTTACGCTCATTAACGATAAATTTACAGTATAGGTTTTCACTTTGAGAATCTAGGCCTGAAAAACATTACAATAATTTTAATTTTCGTAGGATAGAAAGATATGAGCCAAACGACCTCTACTACACTCACCGGTCAGTGCATCTCAGAATTTTTAGGCACTGCACTTATTGTCTTCTTCGGTTTGGGCTGTGTTGCTGCTGTTAGAATAGCTGGAGCACAATTAGGATTATGGGAAATCAGTATCATTTGGGGGTTTGGTGTGGCACTTGCTGTTTACCTAACCGCTGGAATTTCTGGTGCCCATCTTAACCCCGCTGTTACTATCGCTTTATGGCTATTTGCAAGTTTTGAAAGACGCAAAGTTGCTCCTTATATTGTTGCGCAAATGTTAGGAGGTTTCTTCGCGGCTGCTCTTGTTTATGCAATGTATTCTCCAGTCTTTTTTGATTATGACCAAGTGCACCATATTATTCGTGGTACTCAAGAAAGCCTGTTTACAGCGGGTGTATTCTCCACTTACCCTGCTCCACAAATTTCTGAACTACACGCATTCTTCATTGAAGTTGTTATCGCAGCAATTCTGCTATGCTTAATTTTAGCACTAACTGATGATGGCAACGGCATCCCACGCGGTCCATTAGCTCCACTCCTGATTGGTATCTTAATTGCTGTTATTGGTGGTGCATTTGGTCCACTCACTGGATTCGCCCTTAACCCTGCTCGTGACTTTGGCCCTAAACTCGTGGCATATTTCGCTGGCTGGGGTGATATTGCACTAACCGGAGGACGTGAAATTCCTTACTTCCTCATTCCACTAACTGCTCCAATTGTCGGTGGATTGCTCGGTGCATTTGCTTACCGTAAACTTATTACTCGTCACCTACCAAGCATCATTGAAGTAGTAGACGAAAACAAAAAACCCAATAAAAACGCTTAATCATTACCGGAACAGGTTAAAATTATGACAACAGAAACAAATATCGAGAAAAAATATATTGTCGCTCTTGATCAAGGAACAACCAGTTCACGGGCAGTTGTACTCGACCATGATGCCAATATCATTAGTATTTCTCAGCGTGAATTTACCCAAATCTATCCTAAGCCAGGCTGGGTAGAGCATGACCCAATGGAAATTTGGGCTTCACAAAGTTCTACCTTAGTTGAAGTGCTTGCTAAAGCCGATATCCGTACAGATGAAGTTGCTAGTATCGGGATCACCAACCAACGTGAAACAACCATTGTTTGGGAAAAAGCAACGGGTAAACCAATTTATAACGCAATTGTTTGGCAATGCCGCCGTACTGCTGATTTTTGTACACATCTAAAACAAAATGACCGCGACATGGAAGAGTATATTCGCCAAAACACTGGCCTTGTTGTTGACCCATATTTTTCTGGTACAAAAGTAAAATGGATTTTAGACAATGTTGAAGGTGCTCGTGAACGCGCAGAAAAAGGCGAGTTACTCTTTGGTACGGTTGATACTTGGTTAGTTTGGAAAATGACACAAGGGCGTGTTCACGTTACAGATTACACCAATGCATCACGTACTATGCTATTCAACATCCGTAATCTTGAGTGGGATGATAAAATCTTAAAAGCACTCAATATTCCACGCGCTATGTTGCCAGAAGTTCGTCCATCTTCCGAAGTTTATGGTCAAACCAACATTGGTGGTAAAGGGGGTACGCGTATTCCTATTTCAGGTATCGCTGGTGACCAACAAGCCGCACTTTATGGCCAACTATGTGTGAAACCTGGTATGGCGAAAAACACTTATGGTACGGGTTGCTTCCTATTAATGAACACAGGTGAATCCGCAGTACGTTCAAATCATGGCCTATTAACTACCATTGCTTGTGGTCCTAAAGGTGAAGTGAACTATGCACTTGAAGGTGCTGTATTCGTGGGTGGTGCTTCTATTCAATGGCTCCGTGATGAACTAAAACTGATTGATGAATCAACTGACTCCGAATACTTTGCGACGAAAGTCAAAGACAGTAACGGTGTGTATGTTGTTCCTGCTTTCACCGGCTTAGGTGCGCCTTATTGGGACCCGTATGCTCGTGGCGCTATCTTTGGTTTGACTCGTGGTGCTAACCGCAACCACATCATCCGTGCAACACTAGAATCTATTGCTTATCAAACACGTGATGTTCTTGATGCAATGCAAGCTGATGCAGAAACTCGCCTTGCAGCGTTGCGTGTTGATGGTGGTGCTGTGGCTAACAACTTCTTGATGCAGTTCCAAGCAGATATTTTAGGAACTTCTGTAGAGCGCCCTGAAGTGCGTGAAAGTACTGCATTAGGTGCCGCTTATCTTGCAGGTCTAGCTGTAGGTTTCTGGGATAGCTTGGATGAGCTACAAAGCAAAGCAACTATTGAGCATGTTTTCAAACCGGGTATTGAAACAACTGAACGCAATTATAAATACGAAGGTTGGAAAAAAGCGGTAGCTCGTGCACAAGAGTGGGAAGATCGCGCCTAATCTATTGAATTGACGGTTACGATACTCTAACTTATAAGCGGGGAATATCTATTTCTCCGCTTATTTTTTTGATAAATAAAAACAAGTTTATCATTCTATTAATTTTGAATTATGAATCGAAAACAATAAATATTATTTTCAATTATTCCCCATCCAACCTAATAGTTAGCTCATTTTTATTCCTGAAAAATTTCATCATTCAATTGTTAGCTTATCAATATACAAATAATAAATTAGACCACACGCCTGCCTTGTTGAAAAATACGCATGCATTTTTAACAATAATGGAGAAAGGCTATGGACAGCCAACATTCACAACAAAATATATTGAATAAAGAAATTAATCAGGGAAATCTAAAGCTTGGTTATTATGCGGATAGAGGTCGAGTTGCCATGATTAAAAATGGTAGCAAACTTCTTAATGAGCTAAAAAATAATCCAAACCAATCAACAGGCAGCCAAGCTGCTTTTTTAATGATGAATTGGCTGATAGGAAAATCACGTTTACCCAATAATCACCTTAATAATTTTATACTTAGTGCTGTAGAAAAAGAGACATTGAGCCAATTACATCCCAGTCATAACCTTTTTATTGATCGTTTTGATTCACCCCATCACTGGCGAGAAGGTGACAAACGATCAGCGCAACAGCTTGCGGATGCTTTATTACCTAGTGGGCAATGGCATCGCCACTATGACACCGTTATCTTGCCTTCTGATGCAACAAATGAGCAAATTCAGTTGATTCGCCATTGGTTGGCGCTAACCGGTGGTAGTGTATTAATCTTACATGATGAAGCAATTTCACCTTCCGCTGCCGTGATACAGCTAATGGATGAAATTATGCCAATACAGTCAAAAAATGATGACATCCAAAATATTCATGAAAATTATCAACCAGAAATTCAAGCAGGGATTGCTGTTTATACTAACCATAAAAACCAATTAATTCAGATAGCACAATTAGCCCATCTACAAGAATATTCCACAAATTTACCGCCTCAACCCTCTAAAACTGAATGGATTTTTAAAACATTTATTAAAATTCCAAAAGATGGCGATTTTACTTTTGTCGCAGATACCAATGAAAACAGTGGGGATATTCAATTTGAAGTTGGCAGCAATAACGTCACATTTAAAAAACAAACAAAAATAGGATGGATCAGGTTAAATGATTTAAAAGCAGGTGAAATCTATCCAGTAAAAATAACCACAAAAACCAATGGGACACCACCTAGACTGCGGCTAGGTTGGGGTATGCCAAATTCACAACAACTCACATTCATTCCTCAAGATGCTTTTTTATCTCAAGTCCACCAGCCAATTTCAAATAATCAGTCGCCTGTAGAATTCAAACAACAAAGAGACATCCGTCAATTAAATCAATTAATAACAGGCTTTCAGCAAGTTATCTCACTTCCTGCGACATCAATTAATCAGATACATTTAACCGAACAACTGGTTAAAGATGCCGAATACTTTTCTATCACAATAGAGAATAAAATCCATGAACCATTGCTAGAGTTAGATGATATTCCGCTATCAAAAAATACCACGTGGCGACAACTAGCCCAAAATATTGAAAAGCATATTAATCAGCAAATAAGTCCTGCATTTCGTCCTATTTCCGTCCATTATGATAACGGCATACTGAATTTATCAGGAGAAGGGGTATTTTTCACTCAGTTTCAACTCAAAAAAAACCAAACGATTCCTTATATTGATAAAGTAATACCAATAATAACAGAACAAAAACAATATCCCGATTATGCTATAACCCAATATCGAATGAATATTGAGCTAGAAAAATTAAATCAGTTCACTCATTTGACAATGATTTCAAAAGATAGCGATAACCGTGATATCAATCTAATACAGCGTGCATTTAAATTACCAAACACTCAGTTCGATTCACCAGAACAATTTGCATCTTATTTGAATGGATATCTTCGCCGCTGTGACTATGCTTTGAGTGTGACTTGGGATGAGCAAAAGCAGCAATTAGTGATTACTGATTCCTTAAATCGGAAACGTGAAAAACTCTCATTTGGTTATCAAGAGCAGATCTTGCCAATCGCTATTACCGAAAACCGGCTTGAAATGGCAAATAAACTCACTTTGGGAGAAATTACAGGTCAATTACCACAACATACTGATATTAAAGCTTATCAGTTACTTGAAAATGCAAAATCAGGTGATTTATCTTTCAATCAAATAACGGGGGAATGGCACTATCAACCTCACGTAAATAAACCATTTGTAGGATTTGATCAATTTGATTTTATTGCGACTTTAAAAGATGGCAGTCAATCCGCACCAATATCAATTCAGTTACAAACAGAAAATGCACCGATTGTTTCCTATCCAGGAAAGCGTACTTTTAGAATGGCTGACCCTATTTATCATGAGCCGATAGCACGTCACTACCCAATTCCTTGCGATATGCGACTCAATATGATCAGCTTAACACAAGCTCATGAACAACCCATTAATTCTAAATATTTAACGCTTATTGAAAATCGCTGGGCATTAATCAAAGTCGATCTAACAAGTTCAACTGAAGCTTATGCACCCGATATTACGGCTATTGTGAGAGATTTCTGGGGCAATATTCTAGGAAAAGTTCAATTATCTGGACCAGATAGGCTACCAAAACAGAGACAAGCGCTTCCTATTCAACCAACTGTGGATGGTAAAATTGCCAATCAAAATAGCTATACCGCACCATTGAAAGGCTGCTGGTTAAAACCGGGAATATCGATTCAATTATTCATTAATGATCAACCCTTTGTTAATCACCTGACTGATTATAATGGCTATTTTTCCCCAGAAGTCATCCCTGAAAGCCAGCTCACTGCCCATATTACAAATCATACTCTTTATCAGAAAGGCCAAGGATTATATGCCTATTCACCAATGAGTTGGGGGCTGGAAGCTGCGGCAAAACTTCCCATAAGTCAAATTACCTTATATAACACCCCTGCGGAGGCAATTAGTCCACCTTTATTTGGCTTTACTCATCCTAATTTATCGAATTCAACCTTAAATATGCCACAATACGATAAACCAAACCCTTTGCTTAGTTTCCCCCATCAGCAAATCGATTGGGCACTTCAGCAAAGCGAAATGAGATATAAGGCCAGCCCCCATCAAACAGAATTATTCTATACCGCTATTGAACCTACAGATACAGACAGCAGGCTGGGTATTGCTTTTCCGTTCTACGGTGGCGGTATTGCGCAACCTGATATTATGTGGCATGAAGTTTTTGGACATGGGCTTAAATTGCCGCACACAACGGATCCCAGCTATCCCTATTCAAATAGCCATAATGGTTTGCATGTTGCTTATGATCAGTCAAAGCAAACTTACATCACTTACCAATCTTTAGAGGACGATCAAAAACAAAATTACGAAGTGAAACCTGCTATGTACCCTGCTTTCGACTTTGAATATAAAGCGCCTTACCATGCCTTCATTCCCCATTCGTCCTATTATAATTGGAAAATTCAACACCGAGTTGATAAATTCCCAGCACAAAATAAACAATCTACCGATACACCGATTTACTGGATTAGCGGGCATATATTCACATTAGCCAATGGCCAAAATCATCCTTATAACCACATAGAAGTTAGAAAAACAATAGGCGATATTTCAGATACCACCAGAATCATACCTACGGATTGGGATCCCTATACATCACGAGAAGAGCGAATTGCCGTTACTTATGCAACTGACAAAGGCCTCATCACAGAAGATCATTTTATTAAAAGCTTAGACACAATTAGCGTCAATATTCCCGATAAAGGTGAACTGGTAAAAATTGAATTTTTAACACATAAAAATCAGGTCATGCATACCTACAAAAATCCTGATGCTCTTGCCAATCGTTTATTAAGCCAATGGGATAAAGCACAATTAATATTTGATGATTACTGGCATGGTGGAAAACTATTTTGGTCAGTCACCGAACCACAATCAATTGATTTTCCAACGGACAAGATTAATCAGCAAAATATCACCCAAAACAGCATACTTTGTGCAAAATGGGTGCAAGATGGACAATGTTACCAGCAATATTTTTCACTCTCTGATCCTTGGGGTGCAACAAATCATGTCAATAATATAACGCTAGAACACACTTTTATTCCGCTCAACCATTTATCCCTACAAGCTGACAAAATGGTGCGGCCATTTAAGCAATCCATTGAAGTGAATATGCCACTGCTCTCAGATGTTTATATTAATCAAACAATTGATATTTCAGCACTACAATTACCTGAAAAAGAACATAATTATTGGGCAACACTGCTGGTGGAAAATACACAGGGGGAGATTGTGGAACAAACGCCTATAGAACAATGGCAAATAACTCGCCAAGATAATCAATTAACGGTCATTGGAACAATTGATAGTACACCCGAATTAACAATTAACGCCATGAAAATCTATATTGATCAACATTTACAAGATGAAATACCGCCGCACTCAATTACACTGACACAGCCAGTACAGCCAAATATGAGGGAAAATAGAGCATATCTTGAATATGACCGCCCCATGGTTTTCAATACTATCGCACGACAATCTGAACTAATAGCGGGTATGCCTGCTCAAGAATATTCATGTACAACCCACATGCAAAGATGCCCACAAACCACATCATGTCATTTTTTTGCACCACCTTGTCAAATTTAACACAAAATAGGCGACATCATGTCGCCTATTTTAAGCATCAAAGCTTCGTCAAATAGATTGTTCTGTTCTATTCATTCGATGTGACAATGGTAGCCAACATAACAAGATCAAAACAGCCATTAAGAACATCAATAATCCTAAGCTAAACTGCCCATGTTGAGGTAACAAAGCGGAAACCCAAGTTGCCACACCCGACCCCACATTCTGTAATCCGCCAACTAATGCGCCAGCCGCACCCGCTAAATAAGGAAAGGGTTCCATTGCGCCTGTTGTCGCAAGTGGAAAGAGCATTCCAGCTCCAAAGAAAAACAGAGACGCAGGCAATAACAGTGTCCAAACATTCATCACACCAAACCAGCCCGGGATCCACATCAGTAAGCCTGCCAGCAAACAGCAAATCACCGAATGCCACATCAACGTATAAAAAGTTTTGTTATCACGCCCAGCATACCAAGCCCCAAAGAAAGCCGCCGGAATGGGAATAATAAACAAAATACTCACAGTAATGCTGTTATAGCCAAGAACTCCGCCCATCAATACGCCACTACTTGCTTCAAAGACGGCAATTCCCGCCAATGCGCCAATGAGCATGGCTAAATACACCAAAAATGAGCCAGTTGATAAAAGTTGACGATAAGATGCCAACATTTTGTGTTTTTCAGGTGAAACAGGGCGAGTTTCTGGCATCCAGTGATACATGCTAAACAAAACACTCGCACCCAATAAGAATAAGAAAACATAACATGCGTGCCATCCCCAAAAATGGGCGACGACACCACCAAACATTGGTGCTAAAAGAGGACTCACTAAAACGCCCATATTTAATAAGCTATTTGCATAACGTAACTCTGTGCCAGTATAAAGATCTCTCGGCATGGTACGCACCATGACTCCCGCGACCCCAGTTCCTAACCCTTGCAATGCACTAGCAATGACTAACACTTCAAGTGTTGGCGCAAAAATGGCCAGTGCCGTTGAGATTAAAAAGATAATTAATCCCATTAAAACAACCGGGCGACGCCCTATTTGATCTGATAATGGGCCATAAATTAATTGAGAAAAACCATAAGTAAATAAATAAGCCGCCATAACACGTTGCACTGAACCTGATGGCTGCCCAAAATAAGTGCCGATATCAGCAATGACAGGAACATAAATTGTCTGTGTCATCTGCCCTACTGCGGCTAAAGCAATTAACATGACCAATAAATTAATATTTTTTAGTTTTCTCATTTTCTTCTCAAACTCATTTGTCATCCTAAAATAACGAACCACCTGCTATTTATAGAAAATAACAAGAAATTTTAATTTAAGGTGGAGGTACAACAGCTTACTATTTGTTTTAATAAATAAAATAACGAATGAGTGACACACTAAAATTCATTATGTTGTTGCGCGACTAAGATAACAAATTTAATTTTTTTTTCGAGACAGAATAGCATTTTAATTTGCAAACCAATGACAGAAATATTCGCCACTCATGGCAAGATATCTGTACATTAAAGTTACCAAACCACCTTTGGCAAGAATAAATCACTAAAACACATTATCGATAAGCACATATAACGAACTGTTTTAGTATAAAACACCAGTGAGCAGACTAATTAAAAAATATAGAGGTAAATAATTATGGCGAATTGGGTTACAGGAACAGTAATCGAAGCAAAATTTTGGACAGACACATTGTTCAGCCTAGTCATCAATGCCCCTATTAAGCCATTTACTGCGGGTCAATACGCAAAACTAGCACTCGAAATTAATGGAGAACGCGTTCAACGCGCTTACTCTTATGTTAATGCGCCAAGCGATGACCGCCTTGAATTCTATTTTGTGATAGTACCAGAAGGTAAACTCAGCCCTCGGCTGGCTCAATTACGTTCTGGCGATACCTTACAAATTACGGATGAAGCAGCGGGCTTTTTTGTTCTCGATGAAATCCCTGAGTGTAAAAATTTATGGATGCTTTCAACCGGTACAGCGATTGGCCCTTTTCTTTCTATTTTACAAGAAGGTAAAGACCTTGAGTGCTTTGAAAAAATCATTCTGTTACATGCCGTGCGTTACCAAAAAGATCTCAGTTATCTTCCTTTAATGCAAGAATTAGCAAAACGCTATCCAGATAAATTGCAGATAATTACTGTTGTAAGTCGAGAACAATGCGAAGGTTCATTATATGGTCGCGTTCCCGCGCTGATTGAAAATCACCAACTTGAACACGCGGCTGGAATTGCACTTGATGTAGAAACTTGCCATATCATGCTGTGTGGTAACCCTGAAATGGTAAGAGATACCCGCGATATGCTGAAAAAAATGCGTCAGATGAACAAGCATTTTCGCCGTAAACCGGGGCATATCAGTAGTGAGCAATACTGGTAACTTTACCTTTAATCGCGATCTTTCAAGTTGCCTGATGCAAAACCCAAGCAACTTGAAGGCTTATTGATTAAGACAGATGATCAACTGATTGTGTTTTTTCACCATACTGATTTGCAGAATCAACCCCCACAAAGGCACCACAATCTAACACCATCATCATCATTATCAATAAAGGTAAAAACCGTCCTATTCCCCATTGCCAAACAGGCGCTAATTGACTGACATCCATTGAAAATAGCGCAAATGCCAATATGACTAAAGCAAACCATCCACCAGGTTTACCTCTATCATGTAAGCGTTTGGTGAAAATTGCAGCTAGTGGATATAACAACAAAATAAAGAGTACAATGGCAGAAAGATCAGGTAAGGAAAGGATTTTTTGAAGAAAAACAACTATCATCATTAAAATAAACCAAAGTGCAACACCCGCCCAAAATGGTCGGCGTCCAATCCTGCCTTTGAATGAGAAAGCCCATTGTTGTAATGTCATTACATCTTATCCTGATACAATATAGAAACTTTAATATGAGTGGCGAACAAAAATGAAACGATACACACTCCGTACAATTCACTGCATCATAACCGTTTTTGTACTTAGTTTGCCACACCTGACCTTCGCGCAAAAAGTACCCACTTTACCCAATAGTGATTTTGAGGTTGCTTATCTCTCCGCTGATGCGCCTTCTTTTGAACTCACAATCCCGCAATTTCGCCAGCAATTTAGTCAAGCAAATCCAGATTTACCGCTACATGAATATAAAGTGATATCAAGCCAAGATATTTCTGCACCATATATTCGCGCAGTTTCACGCATAAACCCAAATATCTATTCATCTGCGGTACTTGAGCGGGGAAGTGAAAAAATCAAAAGCTTACAAATTACGCTACTTTCAACAGAAAGTGCTGAAGAAAACAAGAAAAATCAAGAAATAATCGAACGTTATATTCTTGCATTAGTTCAACAATTCACGCCCACAACCCATTTTGATAAATCAGTTGAACTCACAAAATCACTGAATAAATTTAATGCAGATAAAAGCCAAACACTCGCAGAAGAAGCACGTGTCGATACCGTACGCTATGTTTTAGTAAAAAGTGACAATAATGTACTTACTTTTGCTGTTGAACCGATTAAGCTAGAGACAGAAACACCTTAAAGAAGATAATTATCACCACAATCATCATTGGCGTGATAAAAAGCAAAGTTATTGTTAAATATTCGCTTTATACTTATCACCAAAATAATTCAAACTTTCTGGTTGGAGGAAACAAAATGCGACATCCATTAGTAATGGGTAACTGGAAACTAAACGGCAGTACCCAAATGGTTAATGACCTAATTGCAGGTCTACGCAATGAGCTAAGCAGTGTTGATGGCTGTGATGTAGCCATCGCACCACCAGCAATCTACCTGAGCCAAGCAAAACATGCTATCGCGGGTAGCCGTATCGCATTAGGCGCTCAAAACGTTGATGTAAATCTATCAGGTGCATTTACGGGTGAGCTATCAGCAGAAATGCTGAAAGACATTGGCGCAAAATATATTATTATTGGTCACTCAGAACGTCGTACCTATCACCATGAAAGTGATGAATTTATCGCGAAAAAATTTGCTGTACTAAAAGAACAAGGTCTGATCCCAGTTCTATGTATTGGTGAAACTGACGCTGAAAACGAAGCTGGCAAAACAGAAGAAGTTTGTGCTCGCCAAATTGATGCTGTTCTGAACACATTAGGTGCAGAAGCTTTCCAAGGTGCCGTTATTGCTTATGAACCAATCTGGGCAATCGGTACAGGTAAATCAGCAACTCCTGCACAAGCACAAGCAGTGCATAAATTTATTCGTGATCATATCGCGAAAAAAGATGCTGCTGTTGCAGAACAAGTCATTATCCAATACGGCGGTTCTGTTAACGCAGGTAACGCAGCTGAGCTCTTCACTCAACCAGATATTGATGGTGCTTTGGTGGGTGGTGCATCACTAAAAGCTGATGCCTTTGCTGTCATCGTCAAAGCAGCAGCAGAAGCGAAAAAAGCGAAGTAATTTACATTGTCTTTAAACAGTAGAATAGTTTAAAGCAAGCCCGAGTGGCATAATCTCTATGTTACTCGGGCGCTCTTTTTAGCCATTATTCTCATCACACAAAATATAGCCGATAAATACTATCCTGCGGTTTAATCTCGGCGATTAATTTCATCAAACACGCCGCCATTAGAAAAATGGGTCGCCTGTGCCTTTGTCCAACCGCCAAAGTCTTTATCAACCGTCAAAAGCTGCAAATTTGGAAAAGTCTTTTCATACTTTTTGGCAACTTCTGCATTGCGAGGGCGATAATAATTTTTTGCTGCAATTTCTTGCCCTTCAGGTGAATACAAATAATCTAAATAAGCTGTAGCCACTTCTCGACGCTCGCGTTTATCTACTGTTTTATCGACGACAGCCACAGTCGGCTCCGCTAAAATAGAAACACTCGGGGTCACTATTTCAAACTGGCCATTTTGCCCAAGCTCATTAATCGCTAAAAGTGCTTCATTTTCCCAAGCAATCAGCACATCACCAATACCTCTTTCAACAAAGCTATTTGTTGCGCCGCGAGCACCAGAATCCAACACTTCTACATTTTGATATAGCTGTTTTACGAACGCTTTCGCTTTTTCAGGATCTTGTTGATTTTTTTCCAAAGCATAGCCCCAAGCAGCAAGATAATTCCAGCGCGCCCCACCGGATGTTTTTGGATTTGGTGTCACGATCGAAACATCTTTACGCACTAAATCATCCCAATCATGAATATTTTTCGGATTATCTTTACGTACTAAAAAAACGATTGTGGATGTATAAGGCGCCGAGTTTTCAGGTAAACGCGTGATCCAATCCTTATCTATGCGACCACTTTGCGCAATCGCATCCACATCATAAGCTAATGCTAATGTTACAACATCAGCTTCAAGACCGTTGATAACTGATGTTGCCTGCTTACCTGACCCGCCATGAGATTGGCGAATGGTGACGGTATCACCTGTTTTTTCTTTCCAATGTTGGCTGAAAGCTTGATTATATTGTTGATATAGCTCTCTTGTTGGGTCATAAGAAACATTCAATAATTGGATATCCTTAGCCCATGCCCCAGCCGTCAGCACAAATAAAAATGCGGTCGCCACTTGCCATTTCTTCATCATTCTATTCCTTATCAAATTAATGTTAAGGCAGGCTGACAGATCTTAATGGCTACAGGAAATAACTAAAAATAACGACTTATATGATAGTGGAATATAGCCATATTAATTCAAATATAAAATAAAGTAGAATTGATATTTTTATTAACTATCTGAATCATTTAGGAAATAGAAAATGTTATTGAATATAAAGAGAGATGATAGATATAGTTGAGCTATATTAATAGTTAATTTTAATTTCTTATACACTTTCATCATTTAACGTTATTTTTATTTATAAATAGCCTCCATAGATTTGAAAGTAATATTTATACAGATAAGAAAAATATTATCTCTATAATAGCTATTAAACTATTTTTAATATCTATAACTTGTTATTTTCATAAATGGATTAAACATAAAAGACAAGCCGCTAGGAGTACAAAAATACTCCTAGCGTGAAGATATGTGTGCAATTGAACGTGAATTAGTACAATTTTTTAGCGGTATCGTACCAATCTTTCTTGAAGACACGTTTCATATTCATTACGGCATCAATAATATCGTGATGGACTAATTTTTCATTTTGAATACCAACACAACGACCACCATAACCTTCAAGTAGCAGTTGGATTGAATATGCGCCCATACGCGATGCTAAAATACGGTCATAAGCAACGGGTGATCCCCCGCGCTGAATGTGACCCAGTACTGTTGCACGTGTTTCGTGATGTGTCTCTTTCTCTATATATTTTGCTAATTCATCAACATCACAAACATGTTCTGTGATAGCAACAATGGCGTGTCGTTTACCTTTTTCAATACCAAGTTTGATCTCAGAAAGGAGCTCTTCACGATCAAAAGGCATCTCATTTTCAGGTAAAACTAAAAACTCACATCCTCCGGCAATCGCAGCAGATAGCGTTAAATCACCGCAATAACGTCCCATAACCTCGACAATTGAAATACGTTTATGAGAAGTTGATGTATCACGCAAACGGTCAATTGCTTCAACTACCGTTTCAAGAGCAGTAAAATAACCAATGGTATAATCTGTACCCGCAACATCATTATCAATCGTTCCCGGCAAACCAATACACGGGAAACCAGCTTCTGTCAGTGCTTTTGCACCAAGGTAAGAACCATCACCACCAATAACAACTAGCGCATCAATGTGATTTTTTTTCAGATTATCAATGGCAACAGCGCGAACTTTTTCGTCACGAAACTGTGGAAAACGAGCAGAACCGAGGAAAGTTCCCCCACGATTTATCATGTCGGAAACACTGTAGCGATCGAGTTGTTTCATACGATTTTCATATAAGCCAAGGTACCCATCATAAATACCCATAACCTCTAAACCTTCACCCAATGCAGCACGAACAACACCACGGATTGCAGCGTTCATGCCCGGAGCATCACCACCACTCGTTAATACCCCAATTCTTTTAATCTGTTTGACCATGATGACCTCTGACTAATGAATATAAATTGCAAATCTATGAAGAGCACGGGCAATAGCACTGCATATTTCTCAGCTAATTCCGTTATAAATTGTCAGTGCTGAATTGATTCACCTAACATTATGATACGGTAAAGCGATGTTTATATCCCCACGCTTTAACGCTTTATTGTGATCTAGATTACATTATTCTCATTTAAAAGCTGTTTGCCGAGAAAACAAAGATTCACTATAGCTGGAGTTGCCTTACTTCGAAACAAAAATTAATCGCTAATATTAACATTTAATCAACACAAGTATTTGACATTAAGTATGAAAAGAATCATTGCTGAGGTGAGGTAATCTATAGTTTTCATCAGTTTTAAGTCAACATACTCGATTTATGACCTCAAATAGTTCAAAATAGCCTCAACAAAAAAGCTTCATCAACGAGTGTATACCAAGTTGATGAAGCTATATTTAAGACAAACTTTTTTCAATTATCTAATGGCTAAAATTATTTAGCATCCGCAGCAATACGTTCGCGGATATTCTGCGCACGTTCTTCGGAAGGTGGATGTGAATCAAACATACTGCTATCACCGCCGCCCAACTTAGCTAACTTCTCAAAACTGGTTACTAAACCATCAGTTTTAATACCCCGTTTTTTGAGTAAATCATAAGAGAAGTTATCCGCTTCACTTTCTTGATGTTGAGAAAATTGTGAATTAACCAATTTTTCGCCTAATGCAGCAATTTGAGAAGAACTTAACTGTTCAATTGCGCCGCCAGCAGATGCCGCAGCAGTGCGAGCTGCCACTGTCGCATAAGCAACTTGCATTGCTTTACGAGTATGACCTAATGCCACATGCCCCATTTCATGGCCCAGAACACCCTCAACCTCATTATCATTCATCATATCCATCAGACCGCTATACACACGCACACAGCCATTAGCCATCGCCCATGCGTTAACATCATCAGTCATATAAACTTTATAATTGACAGGAGTTCCATCGACTTCATTACCCAATGATTTAGCAATTTTATCTAAACGCTTTGCATATTTACTGGATGGTGGAGCAATTTTATTCTGAGCATCCATCTCTTGGCAGGACTGATCAGTTAATTGCTTAACATCAGCATCGCTCAATGTGGCAGCTTGGAATAATTGCATACCAGAGTTAGCCAACATCCCATGATCCAAGTTTTTACAACCCGCTAAGACAGCTGTGGCAACCGCAACTGCAATAAAAGCCTTCATTTTCATACAATAATTATCCTATGTAATTTTGTGTTCTTCTTTTTAAGCTTCAAGACTATAAATTTTGCAAAAAATAACAATAGGAATAAGGCGCAACTATCTATTTCATATAGTTTTCGTCCATTTCTTATGAAAATAGATTTATTGTCAGAATAATAAGCTGTGTTATTTGGAATAAAATATATGAAAATCAAAACAATCACTTTGTGATCATTCAGGTAAATTATGAATGGAATAGAAAAAGAAATAGATGATATGCCATATCTTAAATTGTTTGAATAATAGTTAAGCTTATTATCTTTCATTTTCAGATAAAGTTGCAGAACTTTAAACAACATCATAATCAACTTTTTGTTAGGCTTCATGGCGGGTGCTTGATCCTATTTGGTTCAAGCATTTTATGTAAGAACTAGATAAGAGAAAGCCTCGTTAATTATTTACATTTATGTAACAATCAACGAGGCGCACATCTTAACCTAACCAATTAAGATTGTGCCTCCTTGAAATTAAGGAGTCAAGGAAAATGACCAAGTATGCGCTTAACGCGCTAATTGTCGTCTGTGTGACGATACTGTGTTTCGTGTTACTAACAAAAGGCGAACTTTGTTCTTTTAGTTACAGTAGCGGGAATACAGTAGTTCAGGCGGAAAGATAATGCCTAGCGGGGAGCTTGTATATCCCCCGTTATTTTTCTTCTTCAATTGCTCTGGTTTAGGCTTCAAGCACCCTTTTCAAAACCATACTGTTTTCTTTTGTTGCGATGATTGTCATTTTTAGAGCAAAAAAAAAGCCCCTAAAAGGGGCTATAAAAGACAGGGATGGTGTCTATGGCAAGGAAAAACTTCACTTATTGCTACTTCACTACTATGGATCAAGAGATTTTTGGATCAAGAGATTCAGCTACGATAAAACAACTACATTGAATAACGTTTCACTGCAAAGCATTATATTGAGACATTTTTTGTTGATGTATCTGCTCAAGTTGTGTTTTCTGCTCTGGTGTCAATAACTGATATAACTCATGATGAATGCGAGCAATTTCAACACGCTTAGCTAACTCTTTCTGTAAACGCTTTTCTAGCTGTTCACGGATAGCCTTTTCATCAAAATGGTCAGCAACGATTAAATTATGTAACTCTTCTCGTTCCTGCACAGAAACTGGGGTTTCAAATTGAAAATGGCGCTGTGTTGCCATTAAATCGCGCAATTGCTGGCGCTGTTTTTCATTCAACGTGATACCATTAAACATAAATGTGCTAATGCGTTCTTCATTAGCTAATAAATCATAAGATTGAACCTGGGAGATGACTTGAACCGCCGTTGCTGGTTCATTTTGCATTTGTAATACTAAAGGAGCTGATGTATCGCTCGGTTGTGATAAATTTTCTTCTGTATTTCCAAATGCTGTTACTGATCCGATAATAAATGCAGAGGTTAACATCAACATTACTGTTGTCTGTGCTGTGCTTTGCATTCCTACTCCTTGTTCTCGGACAGTACCCGTGTTTCAATGTGAACAACTATACGCCAGTGGCTGCAAACTAGCGTCAGAGCATGTAAAAGAACGTAAAGTCATGGAATCATGAAGATTGTTATCGTATTTTGGCAGCTGGAGGACTTAAACACATGCATAAAATCCTATTAGTTGATGACGACCGTGAACTCACGTCGCTATTAAAAGAACTGCTCGAAATGGAAGGTTTCAATGTTGTCATCGCCTATGATGGTGAACAGGCATTACAACAAATTGACTCAACCATAGATTTATTATTACTTGATGTCATGATGCCGAAAAAAAATGGTATTGAAACATTAAAAGAGTTACGTCAAATACACCAAACGCCTGTCATTATGCTAACCGCTCGCGGTAGTGAATTAGACAAAGTGCTGGGGTTAGAGCTTGGTGCAGATGATTATCTCCCTAAACCATTCAATGACCGAGAGCTGGTTGCACGTATTCGTGCACTCTTGCGCCGTTCTAATTGGAGTGAACAAAACCCAGGTGATACAAGCAATACCCCTGTTTTACAAGTTGATAAATTACAATTAAACCCAGGTCGCCAAGAAGCAAGTTTTGATAATCAAATACTTGATTTAACTGGAACTGAATTCACCTTGCTATACTTGTTGGCGCAGCATCTTGGACAAGTTGTATCAAGAGAACACCTGAGTCAAGAAGTCTTAGGAAAACGATTAACTCCGTTTGACCGTGCCATTGATATGCACATTTCAAACCTACGTCGTAAACTTCCTGAACGCACCGATGGCCAGCCTTGGTTTAAAACTTTACGCGGCCGTGGATACCTGATGGTTTCAGCAACATGATAAATAGCTTAACCGCAAGAATATTTGCTATTTTTTGGTTCACCATGGCACTAGTCTTAATGCTAGTGCTGATGGTACCCAAGCTCGACTCTAGGCAGCTCACTGTTCTCACTGAAAGTGAGCAACGCCAAGGGAAAATGCTTGAACAACATATTGAAGCCGAACTGGCTCAAGCACCAATGAATGACCTACTTTGGTGGAAACGCATCTCTAATTCTATCCAAAAATGGGCACCACCAGGCCAACGACTAATCATTGTGACCAGTGAAGGCCGTGTTATTGGTGCAATGCCTAGCGAAATGCAGGTCATCCGTAATTTTATTGGTCAGTCTGATAATGCTGATCATCCGAAAAAGAAAAAATATGGTCGAGCAGAAATTCTTGGCCCATTTTCTATTCGTGATGGAGAAGATCATTACCAGCTATATTTAGTGCGCCCTGCAAACAGTCCGCAATCTGACTTTATTAACTTATTGTTTGACCGCCCATTATTATTGCTGATTGCAACGATGCTCATTAGTACGCCGTTACTACTTTGGCTGTCATGGAGCCTTGCTCGTCCTGCGCGTAAATTAAAAATGGCAGCAGATGATGTCGCAAAAGGTAATTTACGCCCTCATCCAGAATTAGAATCAGGCCCTCAGGAGTTTCTCTCTACAGGGAATAGTTTTAATCAGATGATTAGCGCTTTAGATGGCATGGTAACCGCCCAGCAACGTCTCATTTCTGACATTTCCCATGAATTACGGACACCATTAACTCGGCTTCAATTGGCAACTGCACTATTACGTCGTCGACATGGTGAAAGTAAAGAGCTGGAACGTATTGAAACAGAAACTCATCGTTTAGATAGCATGATTAATGACTTGCTTGTGCTATCACGTAGCCAACATAAAAATGAGATATTGAGAGAGAATATTAAGGCGGATGATTTATGGGGTGACATCTTAGATGATGCCAGCTTTGAAGCTGAACAAATGCATAAAACCTTGGAGGTTACATCACCACCGGGGCCTTGGCCTATCTATTGCAATCCATCCGCAATTGGTAGTGCATTTGAAAATATTGTCCGCAATGCCTTACGTTACTCAAATACGCATATTGCTGTTGTGTTCAAGGAAGAAAACAATGGCGTGCTAATTACGGTTGATGATGATGGTCCAGGAGTTAGCCCTGCTGATCGCGAACATATTTTCCGTCCGTTCTACAGAACAGATGAAGCACGTGACAGAGAAACCGGTGGTACTGGTCTTGGTTTGGCGATTGTTGAAACGGCTGTATCACAACATAAAGGTTGGGTTAAAGCTGACGATAGCCCACTTGGCGGATTGCGTTTACAAATTTGGTTACCTGAACATGGCAGGTAAGTTACGTTAAATCCCGTTATTAAGGCGCTTTAGACACTTTAATGTTAAAGCGCCTATTTTTTATTCATTTTATTAACCAAAACCATCTCTTAAGTAAAATTTATCAATTTAGACGGTGAATCGCCTAATCCAAGTTTGAATAAATCACATTAATCTGGTTGATATTAACCCTATAATAACCCAATCGAATATACATGGCACCCATCTTAAACCACCAAAATAGTCACAGAATTCTTTCCAATAAAAGATCACGTTAATAAAGAAAATACAAATTCACCCAGTAATTCCTTTATAAAGACTATTTATTTAAACCTAGATTGCTTATTATACTAAAAATTAGCGGTCAGATTAAATTTGAATCATAATTTAATTGCTGAATAAGTGTATTATTTAACAGCAAAATAGGTTGAATGATTTCATTTATTTTTAACGTATTTCTCTGTTTTTAGGTACAATTATTTTAGGTTTCGGCCAATTAGCCAATTGACATAGCTATTAATGAAGCAATCTGAAGTATGATAATGGTAGATACCAAAACTAAACGGACTCAATTCAACGGATTCATCAATGAAAAAAATAAAGCTAACAACCCTCGCCATCTTTACTTTATTAGGTTCAATGAGTGGTAGTACATTTGCCGGAGGATTAGTTCTGCCGGATAATAATTTACGTAGCGATTTAGCATGGCTCTCTGAGCGCAATGTTATCCAAATTAGCTTATCCACATGGCCGCTATCTTCTGAAGAAATCACCCGAGCATTGAATAATGCGAAAGTCACGAATGGTGAGCAAGACGCGATTATTCAACGCATCAAAAAACAGCTAAATCGCACAAGTAATAGTGTGCAACTACAAACCTATTTATCATCAGGTAAGCCTTCGATGCCGCAAGGCTTCGCACAAAGCGAATACAGTGATTATCGCTACACTGTAGCAGGTAACTATAATACCGATGATATTGACCTAAATTTAAAAGCTAATGCAGAGCGCGGTTTGCGTGTTGAAGATGGGTCTGACTACAACCTCAATGGCTCTTATGGTGGTGTGAAAATTTGGAACCAGTGGGTGACCTTTGGCCAAATTCCACAATGGTGGGGTCCAGGTCATGATGGCAGCCTAATTCGTACTGATGCCGCAAGACCCGTTACTGGCTTCTTATTACAACGCGCAGATCAAAGCCCATTTGAAACCCCGTGGCTTTCATGGATTGGTTCATGGCAATATCAACTTACCGCTGGGCAAATCAAACAATATTCATCTCAGCCTAACACCAAATTAATTGGCCTACGTATGACTATGAATCCAACTGATTTTGTTGAGTTGGGAGGTTCCCGCGTTGTCATGTGGGGTGGTGATGGCCGACCTGATAATTGGAACTCCTTCTGGAATGCCATGATCGGTAAAGATAACACAGGCGATGTTAACGATGATCCAGGCAACCAATTAGCCGGCTTAGATTTAAAACTCAAATTATATCCGCTTCTAAATATACCAGTCAGTGTTTATGGACAGATGATTGGTGAAGATGAAGCGGGTATGTTCCCATCTAAAAATGCATTTATGGCTGGATTTGAAGGCTACCACACCTTATGGGGTCAACCTTTAAATTGGTATATTGAAGGTGCCAACACACATACCGAATGGAATAAAAACGGTGTAATGTATACCCACTTTATCTATAAAAATGGTTATTATCAGCAAGGTTACCCTTTAGGCCATGCAATGGGTGGCGACGGTAGAATGCTCACCGCTAAAGTTGAATATACACTCGATGATGACAACCGCATTAGCACTCGCGTCATGCATGCTAAAGTCAATAAAGAAAGTGAGTGGCAAAACAAAGCATTTCCAAGATCTGAAACTATCACGGGTGCTGATTTAGGCTGGTGGCATAACTTTGATGATAAAGTAAATACTGATGCTAAAGTCTGGGTTTCCAAAACAGATTACAATACACGTGATGACCTTGGTGCATCTGTGATGGTATCTGTACCATTTAAGTGGTAATAAACTCAATAAAGCACCGAAAATTTTAATTCGGTGCTTTAATTTATAGAAGCATCAATGACTCTATTTGTGGAAATAATGAATAATAATGACTACTGGAATTAACTTATCTTTAATGACTAACTAAAAATGATTAAATATAAATCTCTTTGATAACATATATACATTACATATATTACAATACAAAATATAAGTGTTATTTATATTCCAACCCTATTTATCCCATTCCTCTAGCATACAAAATACTAATATAAAAATTTAGTCCAAACAATAAGTGAATATTATTCAATAATCAGGTAAGCATCCGCTCCTTAAAATAAAATTCGATATATTACTTAATAAGAGTCTAAATTGTATAACCTAATTAAATTATAAGCATATGCTAATAAAATCCCACACTAGATTAAGACTATTCTCTAAGGCTATCCCCTTAATAGTCATTCTCTATATTTAATGATATTATAAACCGCTTTTAAGTTATATAATCAACTTAGTTGAATAGCCCTATCGGGCTGATGAACAATTAAGAAATGCTTATCAATTGAGCGATTATGAAAAATGGTAATATTTTCAATTGATAAGCATTCAAGAAAAATTCAATGGTGCTCTGGGACCCGACAACCCAGTGCGGTAGCTATGGGTGTGTATAATTTATCAAGATGTTTATTTCCCCTCAGCGAAAACTTCTACTCCTTCATACATAATTAAATACCAAGGTTATCAGTGAAAATATTAGTTACTGGTGGTGCGGGTTTTATCGGTTCCGCAGTTATTCGTCATATTATAAATAATACCGATGATTCTGTTGTTAATATTGACAAATTGACTTATGCCGGCAATTTAGAGTCATTGACATCTGTTTGTGATAGCCCTAAATATACATTTGAGCAAGTCGATATTTGTGATTCTGCGGCTATAGTAAATTTATTCGAAAAGCATCAACCAGATGCCGTCATGCATTTAGCTGCTGAATCTCATGTTGACCGTTCTATTGATGGTCCTAGCGAATTTATTCAAACAAATATCGTTGGAACTTATACATTGCTAGAAGCTGCTCGCCAATATTGGAATCAACTCCCTTCTGATAAAAAAAGTGCTTTCCGTTTCCATCATATTTCTACTGATGAAGTTTACGGTGATTTAGAATCAACTACGGACTTGTTTACAGAAACAACACCGTATGCACCAAGTAGCCCTTATTCTGCATCAAAAGCATCCAGTGATCATCTTGTCAGAGCTTGGCAACGAACTTATGGCCTACCAACAATTATTACAAACTGTTCTAACAATTATGGTCCTTATCACTATCCAGAAAAACTGATCCCATTAATGATTTTGAATGCTTTAGAAGGTAAAGCATTACCTGTGTATGGTAATGGGCAACAAATCAGAGATTGGTTATATGTAGAAGATCATGCTCGTGCTTTATATAAAGTCGTCACCGAAGGAAAAGTAGGCGAAACCTATAATATCGGTGGACATAATGAAAAAGCGAATATCGATGTTGTTAAAACACTTTGCCATATCCTTGAAGAATTAGTACCGAATAAACCTAAAAATATTCAACAATATTCTGACTTAATTACTTATGTCACAGATCGCCCTGGCCATGATTTACGTTATGCCATTGACGCAACAAAAATCAAAAATGATCTTGGCTGGGTTCCAGAAGAAACATTTGAAACAGGTCTACGTAAAACTGTGGAATGGTATTTAGAAAATGCGAAGTGGTGTGAGTCAGTTCAGAATAATAACTATAATAGAGAAAGACTAGGGGCTTAATTGTGAAAGGAATTATTTTAGCGGGTGGCTCAGGTACAAGGCTATATCCAATTACTATGGGCGTTTCTAAACAATTACTGCCTATCTATGACAAACCAATGATTTATTATCCGCTATCAGTTCTTATGCTAGCGGGTATTCGTGAAGTACTCATTATCACTACCCCTGAAGACCAAAGTGGTTTTGAGCGTTTATTAAGTGATGGTTCTCAGTTTGGCATTTCAATTCAATATGCCGTTCAGCCAAAACCCGAAGGCTTAGCACAAGCTTTTATTATCGGTGAAGAGTTTATTGGTTCCGATAGTGTGTGTTTGGTATTAGGGGATAATATTTTTTGGGGTCAAGGTTTCTCACCAAAACTTTTAAGTGCAGCAGCTAATAAAAATGGTGCTACTGTTTTTGGTTATGAAGTACAAGATCCTGAACGATTTGGTGTGGTTGAATTTGATGCCAACTTCAATGCCATTTCTATAGAGGAAAAACCTCAAAAACCCAAATCAAAATATGCTGTCACTGGTTTATATTTCTATGATAATGATGTCATTAATATTGCTAAAAATATAAAGCCCTCAGAGCGTGGTGAACTAGAGATTACAACTGTAAATCAAATTTATCTAAAAAATAAAAAACTTAAAGTTGAGTTATTAGGTCGTGGATTTGCTTGGTTAGATACAGGTACACACGATAGTCTTTTAGATGCATCAAGCTTTGTTGAAACTATAGAAAAACGCCAAGGTTTTAAAATTGCCTGCTTAGAAGAAATAGCCTATCGCCAACAATGGCTAACAACAGAACAAGTATTAGCAACCGCAAATAAATGCAGAAAAAACAGCTATGGTGAATATTTAATCAATCTTATTGAGAAACAGTAATGAAACTAATTAATACTATTGAATTTAAAAAACTTGGTGATGAAAGAGGTTCGTTAGTCTCATTAGAACAAAATAAAAACATTCCTTTTGATGTAAAGCGTATCTACTACATTTTTGATACAAAAGAAGGTGTTTCTCGCGGATTCCATGCACATAAAGAATTAAGACAACTTGCAGTCTGTGTTCGTGGGAGTTGCCGTTTTATTATGGATAATGGTAAAAATAAAGAAGAATGTATTTTAAATTGTCCTCATACAGGTTTACTCATTGAGCCCATGCAATGGCATGAAATGTATGATTTCTCAGAAGATTGCATTATTATGGTATTAGCAAGTGATCACTATGATGAAAGTGATTATATACGCAATTATAGTGATTTCCTAAATTATAACAAAAATCTCTAGGTCAATATGATATTAAAATCTAAAACAGTAAAACTTCGCTTAGTCAATGATAGCGACGCCCCATTTATATTATCACTTAGATTGAATGAGACTTATAATAAATTTTTGTCCTCTGTAAATAATGATATTGAAAAACAAAGAGCTTGGATAAAAAACTATAAAAAAAAGAAAGTAATAATGAAGAGTTTTATTTTATAATCGAAACATTAGATGATGTACCTTGTGGTACTGTTCGAGTTTATGACATCAACAACGACTCTTTCTCCTGGGGAAGTTGGATATTAAATGAATCAAAAACTCGAACAGCAGCGATAGAAAGTGCATTACTAGTATATATATTCGGATTTGATATTAAAGGCTATTCACGTTGTCATTTTGAAGTAATGAAAGGAAATGAAAAGGTTATCTCATTCCATGAAAAATTCAATGCAAGAAAAATAAATGAAGATGACATTCATTATTATTATGAAATTTTTCCTGATGATATCATAAATATAAAAAACAAATTCCAAAATTATATTAAGTAGGTACTAAAATGATTCCTTTTCTAGATTTAAAATTGGTAAATAATCAATACAAAAAAGAATTAAAACAAGCAAGCGAAAGAGTTATCGATTCTGGCTGGTATATCATGGGTAAAGAGCTAGAAAGTTTTGAGCAAAATTTTTCAGCTTATTGTGGCACTAAGTATACAATTGGTGTCGCGAATGGTCTAGACGCTTTAACGTTAGTACTACGGGCATGGAAAGAACTCGGGAAATTAAAAACTGGGGATGAAGTAATAGTCCAAGCAAATACTTATATAGCATCAATTCTCGCAATTACTGAAAATGATTTAATCCCAGTATTTGTAGAACCCGACGTAAATACTTATAATTTATCTATCGAAAATATCAAATCTGCAATTACTAGTAAAACAAAGGTTATCTTACCTGTACACCTTTATGGTCAAATATCACCAATGACTGAAATCATGGCAATTGCAAAAAAACACAATCTATTAGTTTTAGAAGATTGTGCACAATCACACAATGCTAGTATTGATGGTAAAAAAGCAGGTAACTGGGGTGATGCAGCTGGTTTTAGTTTTTATCCAGGTAAAAACCTAGGAGCATTGGGTGATGCAGGTGCTATTACGACAAATGATGATGAATTAGCAAAAACGCTGCAAGCACTGCGTAATTATGGTTCACATCAAAAATATTTAAATTTATACCAAGGCGTAAATAGCAGATTAGATGAAATTCAAGCTGCAATGTTAAATGTAAAATTAAGGTATCTAGATAATGAAACTTTAATTCGTCAAAAAATAGCACTAACCTACTTAGAAAATATTAAAAACCCACTAATTAAGCTTCCCATGTCTGCTGAGGAATACAAAAAAAGTCAGCAAAACCATGTATGGCATCTATTTGTGATTGCAACAAATCATAGAGATTTGCTACAAAAACATTTGACAGAGAAGGGAGTTCAAACATTAATTCATTATCCTACTCCACCACATAAACAACAGGCATATAACCAATATAAAAATTTATCACTACCAATAACTGAAAAAATACATAACGATGTATTAAGTATACCAATATCTCCAACAATGACTCATGATGAAATATCTAAAGTAATTGAAGTATGTAATTCATTTGTGATTTAATAATGACGTTAATCAAAACATCACTATTAAGCCTGATCGCAACTTTTTTTAAAATGCTATCAGGCTTAGTTATCAATAAAGCTGTATCTATTTATATTGGCCCTGCTGGGCTTGCTGTAATAGGTCAATTTCAAAATTTTAGTCAACTTGTATTAATCGCAGCACAAGGGGCAATTAATAGTGGTGTAGTAAAATATACGGCTGAATATGGCAAAGAAAGTGGAAGACTACCATTATTGTTCAGTACAGGTGTACGTATCAGTTTGATTGCATCGGTTATTGTTGGAACAATACTAATTACACTTTCTCATTTTTTCTCTCTCAAAATATTAGATACTGTTCAATACCAATTTATATTTATCTTATTTGGTTTTACTATTATATTATTTGTTTTAAACAGCTTTTTATTATCTATAATTAATGGTTTAAAAGAAATAAGAAATTATATAAAAATAAACATAATACAAAGCCTATACTCATTAGTTTTTACTAGTTTATTAATTTATTTTTGGGGATTAAAAGGCGCACTAATAGCTTTAGCAACTAATCAATCTGTAATTTTTTTCATCACATTGTTTATGTTAAGAAAACATAAAATAATAATATGGAAAAACTTTACATCATCTTTTGATAAAAAAATATCCAAAAAATTATTTGCTTATTCAGCAATGGCTATTACCTCCGCCATTATGGTTCCCACATCACAATTTATTATTCGTGATTATATTGGAACTACTCAGGGATTAGAACAAGCTGGATACTGGCAAGGTGTTTGGTATATATCTACAACTTATTTAATGATAGTAACTACGGCATTAAGTACTTATTATTTACCACGGCTATCTGAAATAAATAATCGACAAGAATTAAAAAAAGAGATATTACAAGGCTATAAAATATTACTCCCTATTGTGATTTTTTGTGGTTTGCTTATATATCTTTTACGTGATTTTATTATCTACCTGCTTTTTTCTGATAGTTTTATACCTATGAAACCATTATTTACATGGCAAATCATTGGTGATGTATTTAAAATAGCGTCATGGTTATTAGCATATGTAATGGTTGCTAAATCAATGACGAAAATATTTATAATAACAGAAATTATATTCACTATAAGTTTTATTTCAATTTCGATTCTATCTATAAATATACTAGGAACTATTGGGGCTAATTTAGCATACTGTATTAATTATTTTTTATATTTAATATCCATTTACCTTATCTTAAAAATAAAAAACTATATTTAATATGAAAATTATTTCATTTTTTCTACCTTCACCAATATATGGTGGCACCGAAATTCTTATGATTAGATTAGCTGAATACCTATCTAAAGATTATAAGATAAATATTTATACTAAAGCAAAATCTTATATTGCAATGAGTTATGTGCCAATTAATAATATCACTATAAAATATGACTTAGGCCAAGTTAATAATGATTTTTTTATTATAAGTTCAAAATATCTATTAGATTTATATAATAATATAAAAAATAAAGATATTGATATATTCATATGGCAGCTTCAACCTATTGAGCTCATAACTCAATTTTTCCCTGCTCGTAGGTTTAATAAAGAAATAAAAATATATAATAAATTAATAGATAAGCTATATAGACCTAGGCGAGAGTTATTGGCTCATTTGCTAAAAGAATATTATAATGAAAATAAATTATTCTTTATGGATTCAGATAACTATAATACTAGCAATAAATATTTAGGGTTAAATTTAGATGAGATTAATTATATTCCAGTTGCAGTTCCGTTCGAATCAATACATTTAGAAGACAGACCAAAAATAAATAAAAATTTAACCTTCTGTGTCGTTTCTAGAATATCTTATGATTTTAAGTTTTATTCAATTTTAAATTTTATAAAATCTCTTGAAAAATATATAATATCGAAAAAAATATCTATTAATTTAGAGGTTGTTGGCTCTGGCGATGCTTTAAATGAATTAATTACATACGCCGAGCAATCAAAAATTAACTTTACTTTCCACGGAATAGTACCTATCGATGATGTATATAAAAATATCTATCCAAAGATAGATATTTGCTTTGGCATGGGAACATCATTAATTGACTCATCAAAATATAAGATACCAACAATAATTACAAATATATCAAGTAAACATGATTCAGAGTATACTATAAAATATAGTATGTTTTATGAATCTATTGGGTTTTCTTTAGGTAGCTATAATAATAATGGCAAAAGACCTTTAAATGAACTTTTAGATGAAATTATTATAGATCTAAATAAACATGGTTACATGTGCTATTTATATGCAAAAGAAAATCATTCATCAGAGATTATTTTCAATAAAATAAAATCTATTATATCTAATAGTCGCATTAATCCTAATCTTAACAAACTATCTGATGTAATGGACAAAAGAAAAAATTTAGATACTATTTATAATAAAATTATATTATTATTTAGGATATTAAAAAACTTATTAAGAAAAATAAAACTAAATATCAAAAGCGAATAGACCTTATGCCATTTATTATTTTTTATATTTTCATTTCTATTTTATTATTATTATTTCAATTAGTTAAGCAAAATACTAACATAAAGAATAAGAACTATTTAAATAGTTTATTTTTCTATTTTATATCATTTTTGATAGTATTTTTAACATGTACGCGATATAAAACAGGCACTGATTGGGAAGGATATCAAAACTATTTCTATAATAATGATTATAGCTGGGAATATTTATGGTCTAGTTTTAATGAAATAATATTTAATTTTGGATTACCTGTTGAATATATTTTTGTTTTAACTGCACTACTAAGCCTTTTTCTAAAACTAAAAACAATATCTATTCTTTCAAAAAAATCAGTTTTTGTTATTATTTTATGTATACCTTTTATTATTAATAAAGATTTTGGCACTATAAGACAAGGACTAGCAATTTCAATTTGCTTTTATAGCTCATTATATATTTTAGATAAAAAACCTATTTTTTTCACAATTCTAGTATTAATTGCAGCTCAATTTCATTTTTCTTCACTAATATTTTTATTCGCATATCCTTTATATAATATTAATTTATCTAAAAAATTCTCTTTTATTTTAATATTACTGTGTATAGTTATTGGTTATTCTGGGCTCGTAATTATTAGCATTAACTATATTACAAATATACTTTCATCCGATAGCCGTATTGGTTATAAATTAGTAAAATACCTATCATATGATGATGAGTATAGTAGTATTTATTCTAATAGTATATTAGATCCCGCAGCAATTAAAAAAATCGTCTCTGTCTTGATTTTTTTCTATCTTACTGGATACAAAAAATTATTATCATTAAGTAAAGATTATAAATTATTATTTAATCTTTTTATTTTTGGAACCTGTTTATTTTTTATTTTTAATGATATTCCCCAACTCAGACGATTAAATGGATATTTTGATCTATTTCAAATTTGCTTATTTGTATCTTTATTATCCTTGATAAAAGATAAAGCAAATCAATTAATTTTAATCAGTTATTTATGGCTATCATCATTTATTAATCTTTATGGTTACATTAACTCCTACCCTGAATATTTAGATCATTATAATTCTTTATTGGAATTTTTATTTTGAAAAATATATTATATATTACCGAATCTAACTTAAAAGCCAAATATCCCAATGGTGGTGAAATAGTCTCTATTAATAATTTAAAAATATTAAAGTATTTATCATCCTATAATATAATCACATATAGCCTATATGCTACTCCCACACCTATAAGAAAATTAAAAAAATTAATTTATGGTATTTATGGATATTATTATCCAATTAATAAAAAATTAATAAAAGACTTAATTGATATAATTATAGAAAAAAAAATTTCTTATGTATATATAGATAATTCTAAGCTTGGATTAATATCGTATTTTATAAAAAATCATTTTAAGAGTAAAATAAAGGTCATAACATACTTTCATAATAATGAAGTATCTTATTTTAAAGATAAAAATAAAAAATCTATTTTAAAAAAAATAATTCTTCATTCTATAAAAAAATCACAAGATCAAGCCTTAAATACATCAGACTCATGTTTTTTTATCTCTAAAGATGAAATGGATGAGTTAAGCAAGCATATTGATAGAGATTATGTTATACCAATATATATTAAAGATAATTTTGATGAAAATATAACGTCACATAAAAATGAAGAAGATTATTTATTATTTTTGGGCTCTCTCTTCTTTCCTAATATTGAAGCAGTTAGATGGTTAAAAAAATATGTTATGCCCTATGTACCATATAACTTATTAATTGTAGGTAAAAATTTCGAGAATATGAAAAATGAACTTGAGGCTAAAAATATACATGTAATTGGATCTGTAGAGAAAACAGGCCAATATATTAAAAACGCAAATATTATATTATCACCAATATTTAGTGGTGCTGGGTTAAAAGTAAAAATTGCTGAATCATTAATGTATGGGAAAAAGATTATAGCAAATGATTTTGCTCTAACTGGATATAATAAGACCGAAATTAAAAATTTCGTTTTAATTTCTAATGATGCGCAATCTTTTATTCAAAATATAAATGAAAATTTTTTAATCAGTAAAAAGTATTATCCAGAAATAAGAAATTATTTTACAAATAATTATTCAAAAGAAAGTATTTTAAAAAAAATGGGTGACATTCTTGAAAAAATATAATATTGCCTTCATTGATCCTCAATCATACTCTAATTTAGAGAAGTATGATTCAGGTGTCCTTAGTGAATTTCATAACCAAAACTGTACTTTTTACTGCTCTAATAATCTAAGTCAAACTTCAAACTTCAAAACTGTAAAAGTAGAAAGAATTTTCAAATATTCTTCCAAATCAAATAAAATAGCATCATTAATATCATATATTTATTCTATGATATTATTATTTATACGCTTAATAAAAACAAAACCAGACATAATTCATATACAATGGATTAAACTACTAGCCTTTGATTTTTTTATTTATTACTCTTTGAAAAAAATATTACCTAATAGTAAGTTTATATTTACCGCTCATAACATCAAACCTCATAACTGTTCTAATTTTTATTTCTATTTTTATAAGAAAATATATAATATTTTTGATGTCATAATAGTTCATAGTTTATTTACTAAGAAAGCACTATTATCTATTAATGATAAATTATCCATTAATGTTATTCCTCACGGCCTCATTCCTTTAATTGATGATGATTCAATAAACTTTGATATTAGTCAGATTTTTTCTAAAAAAAAACTCACATTCTGTTTTATAGGAAGAGCATCCCATTATAAAGGAATAGATTTATTATTGAACTCCTGGGAAAAAAGCTTCAATAATAACAATGAAATCCAACTAATTATAGCAGGCCGCATTGATAATAAGTTTAAACATTTAAAAAATAAACTATGGAATAATGTTATTTTTATTGATCGTTTTTTAAATGAAACAGAATTAAAATTTATTATTAACAATAGTTTTTTTGTATACTACCTTATAGAGAAATATCTCAAAGCGGTGTTTTATTGACGGTGTTGCCATATCATATACCTTTGATAGTATCTAACTGTGGTGGGTTGACTGAACCCCTATCTATTAATCCTGATATTGGAATTTTAATAGATTCACCTCTATCTTGTGATTCTATTACCGAATCGATACAAAAATCCATCAACCAAAAAGATAAATATTTATTAATTAAAGAAACTCCTGATAATTGGAAAGAAATAGAAGATTTTTATGATTGGTCATCCATTTCTTATATGACATTAAAAGTTTATTACTCCAACTAAATATACGGTTATATTTTTATGATTTTACCAGTAATCATGGCAGGAGGCTCAGGTTCTCGTTTATGGCCAATGTCCAGAGCCCATATGCCCAAGCAGTTTTTATCTTTAACCAGCCATCTAACCATGCTACAAGAAACACTAGAGCGCTTAAAAGATATAGAGCATCAACCCCCCATCATAATATGTAATGAAGAGCATCGCTTTCATGTCGCAGAGCAACTACGTGACTTGGATATACCTCATTCAGGAATCATACTTGAACCTATAGGGCGTAATACAGCTCCAGCAATATCCTTGGCTGCGCAACATGCTTTAGCAAAAGTAAAAAATGATGATGAAGATCCTATTTTACTCGTACTTGCTGCAGATCATCTAATCCAAGATACTCATGCTTTTCACTGTGCTATCAATAAAGCTAAAACTCTTGCAGAAAATAATTTACTAGTAACTTTTGGGATTATCGCAACTAAACCGGAAACAGGGTACGGTTATATAAAATGTGGCAATAAAACTAAAATTGATAATGATTGTTATTTTGTAAATTCTTTTGTTGAAAAACCTGATATCGATACAGCTAAATCTTACTTAAATGCAGGTAATTATCTATGGAATAGTGGAATGTTTATGTTTAAAGCTTCCCGCTATCTCAAAGAACTCTCTTTATTTAATCCTAATATCGTTTTATCCACAGAGAATGCTCTTAATAATGCTGTATCTGATTTAGATTTTATCCGCCTAAATAAAGATGCTTTTGAAGCATGCCCAAGTGAATCAATAGATTATGCAGTTATGGAACATACTAAAGATGCAGCAGTTGTTCCATTAGATGCAAAATGGAGCGATGTAGGAGCATGGTCATCTTTATGGGAGGTTAGTGATAAAGACCAAAACTCCAATGTATTAAAAGGTGATATTATTACTGAGGATACAAATCACTGTTATATATCATCACCTGAAAGATTAATAGCTGTATTAGGTATCGAAGACCTTATAATTATTGATACTAAAGATGCATTGTTGATTTCTCATCGAGATAAAGTTCAAAATGTAAAAAATATTGTAGAATTATTAAAAGAACACAATAGAAAAGAATTCAAAAATCATATTGAAGTCTATCAACCTTGGGGAAAATATGAGCATATCGCAGAAGGAGAACGATACCATGTAAAAAAAATAACAGTAAAACCGGGTGGAAAAACAGCGACACAATTACATTACCATAGAGCAGAACATTGGGTTATCTTATCTGGAACAGCCAAAATCTATAAAGATGATAATGAATATATTATTAGTGAAAATGAATCAGTTTTTATTCCATTGGGAACAAAACATTACTTTGAAAATCCAGGAAAAATACCTTTAGAACTGATAGAAGTAAGAACCGGAAGTTATCTAGAAGATGATGATATTATCCGAATAAAAAATTAAACGATTTGTCAATTGGTAAATATTTAAATGTTAAAAAAATCATCAGAAGTTATTAAAAATTCAGATATAGCATTTGGCACCAGCGGTGCTCGTGGTCTTGTTACTCAATTTACTAATGAATCCTGTGCAGCTTTCACTCATGCATTTATTGATAGCATCAAAAAAGAATTCAATTTTAAACACATTGCGGTTGCTATCGATAATCGCCCAAGTAGTGAGTTTATTGCTTCTGCATGTATTGATGCTATTAAACAACAAGGAATTGAGCCAATATATTATGGTGTTATCCCTACACCTGCTTTAGCACATATCTCCATGAGCAATAATATTCCTTGTATTATGGTAACGGGTAGTCATATCCCTTTTGATCGTAATGGCTTAAAATTTTATCGCCCTGATGGTGAAATTACTAAACAAGATGAACAATTAATTTTGAATTGTAATATACCATTCACTGTTACTAATGATATATCAGATTTACCACCAGCTGATAAACTAGCCTCCGAAAAATATATTGAGCGCTATTCTTCTATTTTTAATGAAAATTTGTTGTCCGGTAAAAGAATTGGTATTTATGAACATTCAAGTGCTGGTAGGGATATTTATTCTAAGTTACTTAAAAAATTAGGTGCTGAAGTCATTTCGCTCGGTCGTAGCAATGAATTTGTACCAATTGATACCGAAGCAGTATCTGAAGAAGATAAAACTAAAGCGCGAAATTGGTCTAAACAATATCAATTAGATGCAATCTTCTCTACTGATGGTGATGGTGACCGACCACTCGTAGCAGACGAGAATGGAGAATGGCTTCGCGGTGATATATTGGGTTTATTGTGTTCATTAGAGCTTGATATAGAAGCATTAGCTATTCCAGTTAGCTGTAACACTATCATTTCTACTCATAAGCACTTTTTTTGTGTAAAACAAACAAAAATTGGTTCACCTTATGTAATAGAAGAGTTTACAAATTTATCAAGTAAATATAAAAGAATTGCAGGCTTTGAAGCTAATGGTGGCTTTCTTTTAGGTTCTAATATTGACGTAAATGGGAAACACTTATCTGCCTTACCAACTCGTGATGCTGTGTTACCATTTTTAATGCTTTTATCTGCTGCGAAAGAAAAAGGTATTTCACAATTAGTCAAAGAACTACCTCAGCGCATTACATTCAGTGACCGTATTCAAAATTTTGCTACTGAAAAAAGTAAAAAAATAATTAAAGATGCCCAAGAAAACCCACAAGCTTTATTACAATCTCTAGGATTTAGTGATTTAGAAATAATTGATATAAACACTATAGATGGATTAAGAATTACATTATCAGATAGTAATATCATTCATTTACGTCCTTCTGGTAATGCGCCTGAATTAAGATGTTATGCTGAAGCTAATGATGCAGAAATAGCTAAATCTATCGTTACTCAAGTATTGCATAATATAAAAAATATTCCTGAAACTTTTATTTAAACTCATATCTGGTTCCCTTATGAAAATCGCAATTGCCGGAACAGGCTATGTTGGTCTGTCCAATGCCATGTTATTGTCACAAAACCACGAAGTTGTCGCAGTCGATATCATCCCCGAAAAAGTGGCGATGTTAAATAATCACCAATCTCCGATTATTGATACTGAAATTGAGCAGTTTTTACGGGAGAAAAAGCTTAATTTCCGTGCCACGCAAGATATCCAAGAAGCCTATACTGGSGCTGATTATGTRATTGTGGCCACGCCGACTGACTATGACCCGAAAACCAACTAYTTTAATACCCAATCGGTTGAGTCGGTCATTCATGATGTGCAAAAAATCAATCCAAACGCCACGATTATTGTCAAATCGACTATTCCAGTTGGCTTTACTGAGCGCTTACGTGAAGAGTTTGGCTACACCAATGTGATTTTCTCACCTGAGTTTTTACGTGAAGGTCGTGCGCTGTATGACAATCTGTATCCTTCACGCATTGTGGTCGGTGAACGCTCTGAACGCGCCCAAATTTTTGCAGATTTGTTGCTCGAAGGTGCAATTAAAAAAGATGTCCCCGTTTTATTTACGGATGGTACAGAAGCCGAAGCCATTAAACTGTTTGCTAACACTTACTTAGCGATGCGCGTTGCGTATTTTAATGAACTCGATACTTACGCRGAAAGTCGKGGTCTGAATGCCCGCCAAATTATTGAAGGTGTGTCATTAGACCCACGTATTGGCAGCCATTACAACAACCCGTCCTTTGGTTATGGCGGTTATTGTTTRCCRAAAGAYACCAAACAGCTGTTGGCGAACTATGATGATGTGCCAAACAACCTGATTAATGCCATTGTTGAATCAAATCGCACGCGTAAAGATTTTATCTCTGATGCCATTATTGCCAAGTCACCGCGCAAAGTGGGTGTTTATCGCCTAGTCATGAAAGCCGGTTCAGATAACTTCCGTGCTTCTGCGGTGCAAGGTGTGATGAAACGCATCAAAGCCAAAGGCATTGAAGTCATCGTCTATGAGCCAGTACTAAAAGAAGACGAGTTTTTCCGTTCAAAAGTGTATCGCGATTTGGAGGCATTTAAAGCCGATTGTGACATTATTTTGGCTAACCGCCTTGTTGATGAGTTGGAAGATGTCGCTGATAAAGTGTATACCCGCGATTTATTTGGTAGTGATTAAATGGACTCCAAATCTAATACTCCTTTGGTTTCTGTAATTATGCCGTGTTATAATTCAGAAAAGAATATTCAAGAATCAATAGACTCTGTTTTAAATCAGGAATATCAAAACGTTGAGTTGATTATTGTTGATGATAATTCAACAGATTCTACCGTAAATATTTTAAATAATATTACTGATCCAAGAGTATCTATTATTCTCTCCAAGAAAAATAATGGTGCTGGATATTCAAGAAATATAGGTATTGAAAAAGCTAAAGGTCGTTTTATTGCATTTTTAGATAGTGATGATATCTGGATAAAGAGCAAGCTAAAAGAACAAATCTCTTTTATGCTTACCCATGATTATCCTTTTACCTTTAGCTACTACCAGCACTTTAGTAGTAAAGGCTTAGAACAAGTTATTACAGCTCCTGAGTACACAACTTATCAAAAGTCCCTATATGGTAATGTCATTGGTTGCTTAACAGTCATTTACGATACACAACGCTTTGGAAAACAATACATGCCTTTAATTCGAAAAAGGCAAGACTTTGGTCTTTGGTTAACACTGCTTTCATTAGAGAAAAAAGCTTACTGTTATCCTAAAGTATTAGCTTATTATCGAATTGATTCTGGTATGACCCAAAATAAATTTAATGCAGCTAAATACCAATGGCAATTCTATCGCCACGTAATGAAATTTAATCCCATTAAATCTAGCTGGTATTTTTCTTTTTATACAATAAATGGTTTTTTGAAACACTCTAAACTTTTTAAAAAAATCAAACATTCTATATAATAGTTGTTAATCCATACTTTCCTTATTGAAAGCAATGTATATTATATCGACATTATTTATACTTCTACCTGAATATTCTTACTAAAGGAATAGCTAGTTTATGAAACGCCTTTCTATTGCTGCACTAATGCTCACTGCATTAACTGGCTGTACCGTCACTCCCGGTGTTTATATGTCCACCAGTGGCAAAAATGTCGTTGATACGGGTGATCGTGATATCTCTAAATTTGTCGATATCTATCCCATTTCACCTAAATTATTAGATGAGTTATATACGCCACACGATATTGCTAAACCCAATCCAATTCTTGAAAAACAACTGTCAACCTATGAATACCGTGTGGGTGTCGGTGATGTACTAACTATAACAGTATGGGATCACCCTGAACTCACTATTCCTGCGGGCTCATATCGCAGTGCGGCAGATTCCGGTAACTGGGTACATTCCGATGGTACAATTTATTACCCTTATATTGGAAAAGTAAAAGTTATTGGTAAAACTGTAACGGAAATCAGAAATCTTATAAGTAATAAACTGGCTACTTATATTGAGTCACCTCAAATTGATGTCAGCATTGCAGCTTTCCGCTCACAGAAAATGTATGTATCAGGTGAGGTTGCCAAACCAGGCACATTACCTATTACTAACGTCCCACTGACAATTCTAGAAGCGTTTAATACTGCGGGTGGACTGACCGAAAAAGCAGATTGGGATAACGTGGTATTAACGAGAAATGGTAAAGAAATTAAAGTTTCCTTACAATCACTTGTTCAATATGGTGATTTAACTCAAAATTATCTTATGTTACCCGGTGATGTGCTGTATGTACCTCGTAATGATAGCCAAAAAGTGTTTGTTATGGGTGAAGTTGGTCAGCCAAATACCCTCACAATTGATCGTGCTGGTATGAGCATTACTGAAGCCTTAAGTAAAGCAGGTGGTACAGATCAAAATACTGCTAATGCAACAGGTATATTTGTTATCCGCCCACTAAAAAACCAATCATCGGGTGATAAAGAACTTGATGCTCTACTACCGAAAAAAATGGCGGCGGTTTATCAGCTTGACTTATCGGATGCAACATCCATGGTGATGGGTACAGAATTCAAGCTAAAACCTTATGATCTGGTTTATGTAACTGCTGCACCAATAGTTCGTTGGAACCGTTTAATCACTCAGCTTTTACCAACTATCGCTACCTATAATCAGTTAACTGAAGCAACTAAACGCATTCATGATTGGTAATTATTATGTTTAACAATATTCTTGTTGTCTGTATGGGTAATATTTGTCGCTCTCCTACAGGGGAACGTTTATTACAAGCACATTTTACCAATAAAAAGGTTCATTCTGCGGGCATTATCGCTAAAGAAAAAATGCCCGCCTATGAAAGTGCTATTCGTATTGCCCAAAACCATAATTTATCTTTAGATAACCATCAATCACGTCGTTTAACCAAAGAGTTATGTCAGGAAGCAGATTTAATTCTGGTGATGGAAAACGATCACATTGATAAGGTTCATCAACAATTTCCCGAAACTCGCGGAAAAGTGATGCTATTTGGCCAATGGCTCAATAAAATAGAAATTCCAGATCCCCATAAACGCAGCGATGAAATGTTTGAGCATGTTTATCAGTTGATGGAAAAAGCCGTCATACAGTGGCAAGGGAAAATTTAATCTTAATTTTGGATGAATTAACATTTAACTTATTATGAATACAACAAAAAATAGCCCTGCAGCCACAGATGAAATCGACCTGCTGGCATTATTCAAGGTATTAAAAACCAACTATATCAAGATTGGGGTTTTTACACTTATTTTTATTATCTTAGCCGCGATTTATAGTTATTTAGCGACGCCCATTTATCAAGCTAACGCTACTCTGCAATATGATAAAGCAAGTCAAGTCTCTCTGTTAGATCAGATGAGTGACATGATGCCGCTATCAAACAGTAACAGCCAAGTCGATTCAGAGATTGAAGTGATTAAATCTCGTATGGTACTAGGGAAAACAGTAACAGACCTTAATTTGGATACCCAAATTGCACCAGCAGGCTTTTTCGATAAATTCTGGAGTGATAAATCTTCTGTTGCTATTTCTCTCTATTTTGTACCTGAGCAATTAATTGGCGAGTCAGCTACCTTTACTTATTTAGGTGAGGATAAATATTCACTCAGTATTGCGGAGCAAACTGTTGAAGGCAAAGTCGGTGAGTTATTAAAGCAAGACGAAATCAGCTTATTGGTCACTTCAATCAATGCAGAAGCTGGTCAAGAATTCACCCTTACAAAAAACTCACGTTATTTAACAATTGAAAATTTACGTAAAACTTTAACTATTGCGGAAGTGGGTAAAGGTACAGGCATTATCAGTATGGATATCAAAGGTCCTGATAAAGCAGAAAATGTCAAAATCCTTAACAACATTATCCAAAACTATGTAGACCAAAATACTGAACGTAAAAAAGAAGTGACCAATAATACCTTACTCTTTTTGGATGAATATTTACCAAAAATAAAAATTAAGTTGGATAACTATGAAAATCAGTTAAATGCCTTCCGTAAGAAAAATGAGTCTATTGACCTGTCATTGGAAGCTAAAGCCGCACTTGATAGTGCTTTACAAGTTGAAGAAAAGTTGAATGAACTGACGTTTAAAGAGGTTGAAATTCAACAACTCTATACCCGTAACCATCCTGCATATCAATCATTATTAGATAAGCGGCAACAATTGTTACGTGAAAAAGAGAAAATCAGTAAAAATATTCAAAAATTACCAAATACCCAACAACAAATTGTTCGTTTAACGCGTGATGTGGAATCTGAACAAGCCATTTATAATCAGCTAGTCGCTAAGCAACAAGAATTAAGCGTACTCAATTCTGGTATTACTGCGGATGTACGTATTATTGACTCAGCAGAATCTCAGCCAACGGCTGTTGCGCCGAAAAAAGCATTAATATTAGTTCTAGCGGCTATTCTCGGATTTATTATTGGCTGTGCCTATGTTATTGCACGTGAATTCTTCAATAATAAAATTAAGGGCACAGAAGATATTGATGCATTGGGTGTCAATGTTTACGCTACGATCCCGTTTTCAGCTCATGAGAAAAAGCTGATTGCTGAGGGTAATATTCGCCCGCTATCCCTTGAAAATCCAGCAGATACCGCAGTAGAAGCTATTCGTTCATTACGCACAAGTGTTTATTTCTCGGTGATGAACCAAGGGAATAACCTTGTCATGGTGACGAGTGCTTCACCAGGTGTAGGTAAAAGTTTTGTGACTTCAAATATGGCTGTTGTACTTGCTAATGCAGGCAAAAAAGTACTTCTAATTGATACTGACTTACGTAAAGGCCGTATCCACAAGGCCTTTAGCTTGAGTAATAAACAAGGGCTGTCTGAGTATTTATCTCAATCAGATACTACCCAACCCGTTATTCATCAAAACGTGATTGAAAACTTAGATATTATTTGCCGCGGTAAAAATGTCACCCACTCATCTGAATTATTAATGGGCGAACGATTTAAAAATTTACTTGAGACTGTCAAGGACAATATGACCTTGTAGTGATTGATACTGCTCCAATACTGGCTATTACTGACTCAGCAATCATTGGTAAATATGTCGGTACATCACTATTAATTGCCTTCTATGGTGTCAATACCGTTAAAGACATAGAGTTGTCCTTAAAGCGATTCAAGCAAAATGATATTGAAATTACAGGTGTTATCTTAAACGGTATTGATGCAAGGTCTGACGACTATAACTATGTTTATGAATACTGATCTGATAAAAAATAACTACTAATCTAAATAATAAACCTAAAGCGGACTTCATTTTGAGTCCGCTTTTTTGTTTCTGTAGGATTGTAAGCGCTTAATGAACCAGTAAAGCTTTACTCAACCTCACTGATTTCTACGTTCCATGGCATGAGATCCGACACATCATCTTTCGGACTTCGTTTTGGTAACTCGGTAAACAGGTGTTGGAAGTAATAATAAGGGTTCATGTCATTAGCGCGGCAAGTCATCACGAGGCTATACAAGTTTGCACTCGCCTTTGCTCCGCCTACCGAAGTTGAGAACATCCAATTTTTGCGACCTGTCGTGAACGGCCTTATATCTCGTTCGGTCACATTGTTGTCGATACTTATATCGCCGTCTTCAAGGTAGGTAAGCAGCTTAGGCCACTGGTTTTGCGTATAAGTGATGGCTTTGCCAAGTAATCCTTTAGGGAGAACGTTTTGACTGTCAAGCCATTGCTTGAACTCATCTAAAATAGGTTTGGCTTCTTCTTGTCGTAGTTGGTGTCGAGATTTTGCGTCAAGCCCTTTGGCTTTTTTTCAAGACCGTATAGTTTGCTAATAAAGTTCAGTGCTTTTTCTGGCTTGCCCGCTTTTTTTGATGGTGAAGCTTTTTGAGCATCAGTAAACTTTCTGCGTACATGCGCCATGCAAGCAGCTTGAGTCACGTCCTCAAGTTTGTCGTATGCACTGTAGCCATCCGATAGCAAGTAACCAGAGTAACCACCTAAAAAGTCTTGTACGCACTCTGCTCTGCGGCTGGCTTGATAGTCGTAGATAACCACTGGGTTATTGACGAACTCACCGCTACGATAGACCCACATATATGACTTAGATTGTGCTTTCTTATCTTCTTCACGTAATACTTGAACAGTGGTTTCGTCCGCGCAGATGAGCTTTTCTTTCAATAACTCACTTTTCATTGCATCAATAATGACTTGCACTTTGCTTCCTAACTGAACGCACCAGTTGGCCAGTGTAGCGCGGCTAATATCTATACCAGAGCGATTGAGAATATCCACTTGGCGATAGAGTGGCAGAGCATCAACGTATTTTGCTGTGACTACAGCGGCGAATGCATCTGCACTCCCTAGGCTTTTAGGGATCATACTTGCGGGTTTTGGGGCTGTGATAATCTTTGTTTCAGTCTGTGTTTTTTCACACTGCCGGCAAGCGTACTTGGTTCGCTCGTGACGTATAACACTAACCTTCTGTGGGATGATTTTCAGCTCTTCAGAAGTTTCAACACCACATTGATGTAAAGGCTCGTCGCAGCAGTCGCAATAAGGGGCATTGAGTTCATGTTTATGAACTTCACGCTCGAGCTCTTTTGGAAAAGGCTTACGGCCTGTTTTTTTCTTGTCGTCGTCGGATTTAGCCGTACTCTTTTGTTGCTCCGCTTCGTTAAACGTACCTTTGGGTATTTTTTCACTTTGTGATGAGAAGCGCTTTGACTTACTTAAATTGAGCTGTTCAATCAACAACTCAATTTTGGTTTTGAGCTCGGCAACCTCCTCTTGCTTTGCCGCAAGGAGTTTATCTTTTGCTTCGTTCTGTTGGTGAAGCTCAAGCAGCATAGCTTTTAGCTGGTCGATATCATCAGGGAGGTCGGTCATGTCTGGGCTCTGGTCATCTCAATGACTTAAGTATGACAGCAAAAAAGGATCGTTCAAGCCCAACGTGACGATCAGTATCAGCGGTCACACTTCTAGATTATGAAGTGGACGATGAGCTTTGGCATGTTCGAGCGTTAACCCCGAAAGAAGCCAACCCAGTTGTTGCTTAGTAATATGAATGGCTCCGTCCTCACTGGGTCTTGGCCACTTGAAGGTCCCTTTTTCTAAGCGACGATAGTACAGCCAGAAGCCATTAGTATCCCAAAACAAGATTTTCAATTTATCTCGGGTACGATTGCAGAAAATGAACCAAGACTCACTAAACGGATCCATCTCAAGAGTCTCCGCGACAATCAACGATAGTCCATTAATGGACTTACGCATGTCCGTGACTCCAGAGATGAGGAAAACCTTACCTGTTGGTATCATTGTAGCGCTTCAAACCAAGTCTTAATTTGTTGCGAGCTAAGCGTTGCCGGCAGTTCTGCTCGAATGCCATTATTGAGAATTAACACAACACAACTTGTGCTCACGGTAGGCTCTGTCACCACGATAGGTTGAACCCTGGTTTCAGGCTCGGATTGCGTGAGCTTTTTCGACCAATAGTGAAAAGTCTGATAGCTTATGTTTTGCTCCGAGCAAAACTGCTTAATGCCTAAATTACTTTGTCGTTGCTGCTCTAGAATTGCAGCCCAGTATTCTCGTTTACTTTGTTGTTCCATAGTCCCTCCAATGAAAAAGCTACTATGGCAAATGACGAGTTTGTTTAGTATGTGTGGTTCATTAACCGCTTACGTAGGATTAATGCAAACAACTGCATGCATCTTGCTTTGTTTGCGCGTAGAATCCGTCTATTCTTGTTTATTCAACTATGACAAATCAATAGCCACTTGTTATGCCACATATTGTATTATTCGAACCTGAAATACCGCCTAATACGGGAAACATTATTCGCCTTTGTGCCAATACTGGTTTTAGCCTGCACCTCATTCATCCGCTTGGCTTCACTTGGGATGATAAACGCCTACGCCGTGCTGGCTTAGATTACAGCGAATTTGCCGATATCAAACATCATCATGATTATTATGCTTTTCTGGAAAGTGAAGGATTGAGTCCTGATAATCACCAATCTGCTACTGGCGCTCGAATATTTGCTTTGACGACAAAGGGTAAACCAAGTCACAGCAATGTCAGCTTTCAACAAAATGATTATTTAATGTTTGGACCTGAAACTCGTGGGCTTCCACCCTATGTACTTGATAATATGCCAATAGAACAAAAAATTCGCATTCCAATGTTAGCCGATAGCCGCAGTATGAATTTATCAAACTCGGTGGCTGTTGTGGTATTTGAAGCTTGGAGACAATTGGGATATGCAGGTGCTTTGCTTAAAGATTAATATTTTTTAGCACCATTAATCGAGTTAATCTAATGGAATATTGAACATCTTATCGCCACCTGCTAGACTTGTACAATAACAAGTACAATTAAGGAGTTTATCAAGATGAAAATTATTTCCTTTAGCGATGCAAGAAATAATCTAAAAACAGTTTTAGATCGGGTTGTAAACGATGCGGATACAACAATCATTACTCGTCGTGATTCTGAAGATGCAATAGTTATGTCATTAGATTATTACAATAGTTTAATGGAAACTATTTATTTATTGCGTTCCCCTGCTAATGCGGAGCATTTAAACAGATCTATTGCTCAATTTAAATCGGCTAAAACGTTAAAAAAAGAGTTAGTTGATGAGTAGATTATTAGCATGGACTGATGATGCTTGGGATGATTATCTTTATTGGCAAGCGCAAGATAAAAAAACATTAAAACGTATTAATAAATTAATCAACGAAACCAAACGAACACCTTTTAGCGGTATTGGCAAACCCGAACCGCTAAAAGAGAATTTATCTGGCCTTTGGTCTCGCCGAATTGATGAAACAAACCGATTAGTCTATGCCGTAGAGGATAATGCTTTAACGATTATTTCGTGCCGCTATCATTACTGATTGATGGTGCTTAAATTCCATCACCATCTTCAAAGCCATAAATCAAACCATTAAAGTTTTGATCCATCTCTAGTGATGGCTTTTCACTGTTTGGCTTACCAACAATGCGGGCAGGAACGCCGGCAACTGTTGTGTGAGGAGGAACGGCATGCAAAACCACAGATCCCGCACCAATTTTTGCCCCTCGGCCAATTTCAATATTTCCAAGAATTTTTGCACCCGCCCCAATCATCACACCTTCACGCACTTTAGGATGGCGGTCACCACAAGTTTTTCCAGTACCACCCAATGTGACAGATTGCAAAATAGAAACATCATTTTCCACGACGGCGGTTTCACCAATCACAATGCCAGTCGCATGATCGAGCATAATGCCACAGCCAATACGGGCAGCGGGATGAATATCGACGCCAAACGAAACTGAAACTTGGTTTTGTAAGAAGATAGCTAACGCTTGCCGCCCTTCTTTCCAAAGCCAGTGCCCAATGCGATGCGCTTGCAAAGCATGAAAGCCTTTTAGGTACAAAAGAGGTGTTGAGTATTTATCAACTGCGGGGTCACGTAAACGCACAGCAGATAAATCCATGGCTGCCGAAACAATCATTTGTGAATCATTACGATAAGCTTCTTCAACAATTTCGCGCACTTCCATTGCTGGCATAATTGGAGAACTCAGTTTATTCGCCAACATATAACTCAGTGCGCTACCCAAATTATCATGCTTGAGCAATGTCGCATTAAAAAAACTGGCGAGTAGTGGTTCACAGTCTGCAAGTGATTTTGCTTCATCCTTAATGAACCCCCAGATCTTCTCCAATTCTTCATGCGACATAATGACTCACTTTCTTATTTGATTTTAGTCTTGTGACGTAGCTAAATCTGCAATTTCATCTTTTGTTGCACGACCTAATAAAGATTGTGCCGCCTCTAATACATTTTTCTTGCAATAGAGGATTTGATAAATCTGCTCAGTAATCGGCATTTCAATACCCGCACGCTCTGCAAGTGCTTTGACTTCTTTAGTATTTCTATAACCTTCAACCACTTGGCCAATTTCTCGCTCAGCATCAGTCACACTAACGCCTTTGCCAAGCATCATGCCGAAACGGCGATTACGTGATTGGTTATCAGTACATGTCAGCACTAAATCCCCTAATCCTGCCATTCCCATAAAGGTGGAAGGGTCAGCACCTAAAGCAGTACCTAAGCGACTCATTTCAGCAAGCCCGCGCGTAATTAACGCGGTGCGCGCATTTGCACCAAACCCCATTCCATCAGAAATCCCAGCACCAATTGCAATCACGTTTTTAACTGCACCACCAAGTTGTACGCCAACCATGTCAGGGTTTTTGTAAACGCGAAAACTTTTGCCACAATGGAAGAGTTGCTGCAACTCCTCAGCAAATTGGTTGTCTGTCGCGGCAACTGCAATTGCAGTAGGTAATCCAGCCGCAAGCTCTTTTGCAAACGTTGGACCAGACAATACAGCAAGAGGAATTTCATTGCCTAATACTTCACGTGCAACATCTTGTAACAAGCGACCTGTATCTCTTTCTAAGCCTTTTGTTGCCCATATAATACGGGAACCCGCTTTAAGATAAGGTTGGATTTGTTTGAGTACGTCACCAAATACATGACTCGGTACAACAATCAAGATATTCAGACTCGCTTTTACGGCACGTTCAAGATCCGTTTCGAGACATAAACTATCAGGAAAAGAAACGCCAGGTAAGAAAGCCTGATTGCTACGTTCTTGTTCTAATTTGTGGATATGCGCGGGATCATGCCCCCACAATACCACCTGATGACCATTACGCGCTAACGTAATGGCTAAAGCGGTGCCGTAAGATCCGGCACCAATTACTGTCATTGAAGCAGTATTCATTAAGCGTCCTGTTTAGCTTCGCCGTCTTGCGCTTGTTCACCTTGCTGTTGTTGCTGCAAATAATTCATGAACAGAGCATCAAAATTAACTGGAGCAAGGTTCAGCTGAGGGAAAGTACCGCGACCCACCATGCTAGTGATTGCTTCACGCGCATAAGGGAACAGAATGTTCGGGCAGTATGCACCTAAGCAATGTGCCATTTGGGTGCCTTCGATACCTTCAATTGAAAAAACACCTGCTTGCTGAACTTCACACAAAAATGCAGTTTCTTCACCCAATTTCGCCGTGGTTGTTACACGTAAAACAACTTCATACACGCCTTCAGTCAATTGAGTTGAAGAAGTATCCAAGTCTAACTTGATTTCAGGCTGCCACTCATGTTGGAAAACATGTGGCGCATTAGGTGCTTCAAACGAAACGTCTTTTGTATAAATACGTTGGATTTGAAATACCATTTCTGAGTTGTTTTGTTCTGACATAATATATTAACTTCCATATGAATTTTAAACATGTACTCCCATCACATACCAAATGATAGGCAGGTAACTTAGCTAACCCAAGCCTATGAATCCTTACATAAACTTCAACAACCTGTTAGAAATTTTTACCTATGCCTACCTATAACTTAGTCTATTTTGGGAATACCCGCTAGCGTTGTAATGTCAAGCGATAGAAATACCGCCGCGTAATCTGATTGAGCCACTTTAGATCACTCTTACAAAAAGTGATATTGGGAAATAACTCAAATAATAGAGACAAACTCTACTTTAGACCTCAAACAAGCTATTTCTTACCACGTGCCAGTGGTAGATTTTCACCTGACCAGCCTGCAATCCCTTCTTTTAGGATAAAGACTTTTTCAAAACCGTGTTGTGCCAAATGTTCAGCCGGCTTACCCGCTTCCATACCATTTGCCGAAACCACAATAACGGGTTTTTGTTTATATTTTTCTAACTCACCCAAATTATTGTCTTTAATTTCAGATGGCGTTAAGTTGACTGAATCGATAATGTGTCCTTTGCGGAAATCGTCACGAGAACGCAAATCCACAATGACAGCCTCTTCTTTATTAATCAGAGTAATCGCCTGCGCGCGAGTGATCACTTTTGATTTAGAGAACATACCTTTAAAGGTCATTACGACCACTGCGACTAATAGCACTATCCAAACCAGACTCAGCAACATATTCCGGCTTACAAATTGCATGATTTCTTGCATCATGAGGGGCAATCACTCCCGTTAGTTAAAAACGAATATCAAAGGTTCCAAAGTATACCTGTGTGTTGAGCTAATTACAGCCAATTCGCGCAAACTACACCGATTTTTTTGCGAAACCGTACGCAAAAGTGCTTCTTTTCCTGAAGAATAACATTCTTCGTATCAAATAATATTTGATTTAATGATACAAAGTCGTGCAATACGCTATACAATTGATAAAACTGATAAACTGAGTAAGGATAATTTCTACTGTCTATATTCTCAATCATACAAACCACATGCTAGGGTGTTCTCAAGAATTGAGGCAGCCAAAACGATGATGAATATAGGGCATTCCACTTGGAGGCTTCCTCACTTATTATCATTTTCAGCGATATTCAGAATAGATCACTAGTCACCGTGCTTTTCAAGTGAAATAATCCATTAACGCATTTAGCATTTAATTGAGGTTCTCTATCAGAATGGCCAATAAACATAACCCGATGAAAATAACCTTGGTTCGTCAGGCTATTGCCTCAGCGCTATTTGCTTTTGGACTCATGTCTCTTTCGCCTGCACCCAGCATGGCGGCAAATCAAATCACTGAAAATAAAGATCAGCTAAACAATTTACTGCAAAACATTGCGGAAAAAGAGAAAAGTGTCAAAGCGCAGCAAGCTAAAAGAAGTCACCTTCTCAACCAACTTCAGCAACAAGAAAAAAGTATTTCTGCTGCAAGCCGTGAGCTGCATGAAACAGAAACACAACTCAAGCAGCTTGATAAAGAGATTGCGTCATTAAACAGCAACATTAGCCAATTACAAAAACAAAAAGTGGCTCATGAAAAATTACTTTCTGAACAACTGGATTCGGCGTTTAGGCTTGGAAAACATCAAGGACTTTCATTATTTTTAAAAGGTGAGGAAGGCCAACGTGAAGAACGCATTCTTGCCTATTATAGCTACTTGAACCAAGCTCGCGAGAAAACAATCAAAGAGTTAGAAGAGACAACCCAAGAATTACATCAACAAAGAAAATTAGAACAAACAAAACAAAAAGAGCAAAAAACGGCTCTAGCTCACCAGCAACAAGAAAAACGTAAGTTAGATAATGCTCAGGTTGCACGTAAGCAAACACTTACTGCTCTTGAAAGCACATTGAAAGAAGATCAAAAGAATCTTGCGCTCTTAAAACAAAACGAAGCAAGGTTAAGAGATAAAATTGTACGAGCTGAACGAGAAGCTAAAGCGCGTGCTGAACGTGAAGCGCGTGAAGCAGCGCGTATTCGGGCGGAAGTTGCAGCCAAAGAACGCAAAGCCAAACAAACGGGCTCAACGTATAAGCCATCAGAAAGTGAACGCTCACTTATGTCACGAACTGGTGGACTAGGTCGCCCAGCAGGTCAAGCCTTATGGCCGGTTCGCGGACAAACTATTCATAATTATGGCGAGGCTATTTCAGGTGAATTGCGCTGGAAAGGAATGGTTATTGGTGCGAATGAAGGCACTCAAGTTAAAGCTATTGCCGATGGTCGCGTATTGTTAGCAGACTGGTTACAAGGTTATGGGCTCGTTGTCGTTGTTGAACACGGTAAAGGTGATATGAGCTTATATGGCTATAACCAGAGTGCATTGGTGAATGTTGGGCAAGAAGTTCGCGCAGGGCAACCAATTGCTTTGGTGGGTAGCAGTGGCGGCCAAGAACGTCCTGCTTTGTATTTTGAAATTCGCAGACAAGGTAAAACAGTCAATCCGCGCCCATGGTTAGGTAAATAATTCAACGATTTTGCCAACCTCTCGATGAATAAACAGGCATTGTGTTCTTTACCTTGATTAATAGGAAAAATATTATGTTAAAACACAGGCCTTCAAAGGTGCTCATTGGTTTATCTTTACTGATCATGGGTAGTATTCAGGCCAGTGCAGCAAAATTAGCGATTGTAATTGATGACTTTGGTTATCGGACAAAGGAAGATAACCAAATTCTGGCACTTCCCACGCCAGTCACCATTGCAATTCTACCCGATTCACCTCATGGTCAATTAGTGGCGAACAAAGCACATCAGCAAGGTAGGGAAATTTTAATCCACATGCCGATGAAACCATTGAGCAAACAGCCGTTAGAAAAAAATACGCTAGCGCCATCAATGAGTGCGGAAGAAGTCGACAGAATAATCAAACGAGCAATTAACCAAGTGCCTTATGCTGTAGGGATGAATAATCATATGGGAAGTGATATGACATCCAACCTAGCGGGTATGCGCCATGTGATGAGCTCACTCTCTCAGTCTAATTTTTTCTTTTTAGATAGCGTAACGATTGGAAATACTCAAGCAGGCAAAGCAGCTAATGAATTTGGCGTACCAATTGTTCGCCGCCATATTTTTCTTGATAATCACCAATCCGAAGAAGAAACTCGCGCTCAACTCAATAAAGCCGTAAATTATGCTCGAAAACATGGTTATGCGATTGCCATTGGTCATCCGCATCCCTCGACAGTCCGAGCATTGCAAAAATACTTGCCTCAGCTACCCAATGATATTGAATTAGTGGCAGTCAGCTCCCTGCTGAGTCCAAGTGTGTCAGTTAAAGGTCAAACATCAAAAGAACAAAACTCATTAAAAATGCAGCCGGAATCGCCTTCTACACCAGAATCTTCTACTACAGTAGAAAAAAAATCAGAGATTATTCCTGTAACCCCAGCAACAAAAGAGAAACAACCACAAACATTTGAAATTGGGACATGTGAATTTACATTACCAGAACAATCTTCCGCACCTAAGTTAGAAGGGATCCATCTATTAATGTTTGTTGTTGAAGCATTATATCAAGACCCACAAATACAGCCTTATTTAAAGCAGCAACCTAAGAAAAAACCGCTTTTTTCTGATGAATAAGCAAATAGGGATTATGTCACTTCATTATCTTAAAGCGTAATAATCCCTGCTTTTATGTCATTATCAATAGCATCTAGTAGCAATGAAACATCAAATTTATCCATATCATCGCCCCCTTCTGTACCAAGAAATTCAGTGGTAAATAGCTGCACTGCCTTATCGCTATTTGGCCCCCACATGATATTGTTGTCATATTTTTTAATATGCCGTCTATTATTGTAGATACAATATTGCCTTACATTATATAAGGTTGCGAGATGTACAATCGCAGTATCCACAGTAATGACAATATCGGCGGAACAAACAAGCGCAAATGAATTTGCAGCATCTTTAAATGGCGATAGCGTAACATTTTCTAAATGCTGGCAATCTATCTTTTTCCCCATATTAAAAACAATAGTATAAAAACCGGGGATTGAATTTAGGTGTTCCAATACTGTATTAATTTGTTGTTGCGATAATATGCGATTTTTCTGTGAACCAAATGGATTAAAGATTACAATATTTGTGTATTTCTGCTTGAGTGTAGCCGCTAATTTATAAGGCTCGGGATATTGATTTTCATCCAAATTTAAATTTGCAGTATAATGGCTGCTATCGATTTGAAGTAAATCCAATACTTTAATCATCCGCTGAGTAACATGAACATCTCGAGTATCAATAATATTCGTATCAAAATTTGATATCTCTAATTGATTGAATCCTATCGCATGTTTTGGTTTGATCAAAAATAATGTTCTTAATCGGTGCATGCTAGTTGTATCAATATCAAAAAAATCAATGACTAAATCTAGTTTTAATTTTTTTAACTCGCGATGCATCGCGCCATTTTTCTTATTGTGATAACTAAAGAATTTATCGACCTCAATAATGTCCTTAAATATCGGTTCTAGTCGTTCTGGTGCAATAACATAAACTTGCATGCCTTTATCTTTTAATCTTTTGATAAAACCTGAGGTGACAATCGAATCACCAATGGCTTGTTTATGCATTAATAGACAAACGCTCTTAATTTCGTCAGGCTTGAGTTCACTTTTTTTGCGAAAAAATGCCTTAAAATAAAGAAGCTTTATTTTTGATTTTACTCTTCTTAAGTATCTATTTTTGCTTCTATTAAAATGCCTTAGCGTTGCAAGAATTCCCATTTATTTACCTTGTAAAATCATTCGCGCAATTTATTATATAATGTCTATATCCATTGAAAAATAAAGCACTTATCAAGTTTTTCCAGCATTTAACTCTCAAACAACAGTAAGGTCAAGCCGACTTTCTTGATATACAATTAATATGACTCTCTCAACGAGAGAAGTATAACACCTATCATCTAGCAACTATTTGTTTGTCGATCTCTCATGCTGTCGTCAGTGCGTAGAAATGCTATTATAAATCCTAATTCGTATTCTTTTTGTTCTTAACTCATTGAGGTATGCCCGATGATTATTGTCACTGGCGGCGCTGGTTTTATTGGCAGCAACATAGTAAAAGCACTGAATGACGCAGGTCGTACAGATATTCTGGTTGTAGATAATCTAAAAGATGGTACTAAGTTTGCCAACCTTGCTGACCTCGATATTGCTGACTACATTGATAAAGAAGAATTCATTGTTAGCATCATTGCTGGTGATGATTTTGGCGATATTGATGCTGTGTTCCATGAAGGTGCCTGCTCCTCCACAACTGAGTGGGATGGTAAGTATATGATGGATAACAACTATCAATATTCAAAAGAGTTACTACATTTTTGTTTAGAACGTGGTATTCCATTCCTTTATGCTTCTTCCGCTGCAACCTATGGCGGCCGCAGTGATAACTTCATTGAAGCACGTGAATTTGAAAAACCATTAAACGTTTATGGTTATTCTAAATTTCAGTTCGACCAATATGTGCGCAGTATTTTGCCTGAAGCTGAATCTCAAGTCTGTGGTTTTCGTTACTTCAATGTTTACGGTCCGCGAGAAAATCATAAAGGCAGCATGGCAAGCGTCGCCTTTCACCTCAATAACCAAATTAATGATGGTAATAATCCGAAGTTATTTGAAGGAAGTGAAGACTTCCGTCGCGACTTTATTTATGTGGGTGATGTTGCGGCCGTTAACTTATGGTTCTGGCAAAATAATATTTCGGGGATCTTTAACTGCGGTACTGGCAATGCGGAATCATTCCAAGCTGTCGCAGATGCAGTGATCCAATTCCATCAGGATAAAAATGTTTCAGTTGAATACATTCCATTCCCGGAAAAATTGAAAGGCCGCTACCAAAGCTTTACTCAAGCAGACCTAACCAAACTAAGAGAAGCTGGTTATACCGCACCATTTAAAACTGTTGCGGAAGGAGTTACTGAGTATATGCAATGGCTCAATAAAGAAGATTAATACAAATTTTATGAAAATATTGGTGATCGGCCCCTCTTGGGTAGGGGATATGATGATGTCACAGAGCCTTTATCGCACATTAAAGGCACAATATCCTCAAGCTCAAATTGATGTGATGGCGCCACAATGGTGCCGTCCACTTTTAGCGAAAATGCCAGAGGTCAATAAGGCGATCCCAATGCCACTTGGGCATGGTGCGCTGCAAATTGGGGAACGACGTCAGCTAGGTATCAGTTTACGCAAAGAAAACTACGATCAGGCGATTGTTCTTCCTAATTCGTTCAAATCCGCATTAGTGCCTTTTTTTGCCAATATTAAAAAGAGAACGGGCTGGCGTGGCGAGATGCGCTACGGGCTGCTTAATGATATTCGCACTTTAGATAAAACCGCTTTCCCACTGATGGTTCAACGCTATGTTGCCCTTGCTTATGATAAACAAAACATTCATAGCGCAGCAGATATTCCATCACCGATTTTATGGCCCAAATTAGTTATTCATCAACAAGATATTTATGATGCGCTCAACGCATTTGATATTGATGACACCCGCCCAACCATCGGCTTTTGTCCCGGTGCAGAATTTGGCCCAGCAAAACGTTGGCCTCATTATCACTATGCCGCACTCGCTGAGCAGCTAATTAATGAAAAAGGCTATCAAATTTTATTGTTTGGCTCACAAAAAGATGATGAAACAAGCGAGAATATCCGCCAAAACTTACCGGAGAATATCCGTTCACATTGCATCAACCTTGCAGGCAAAACCTCTTTAGAACAAGCCGTTAATTTGATTGGCTATTGCCAAGCAATTGTCAGTAATGACTCTGGATTAATGCATGTTGCTGCCGCACTGGATAAACCATTGGTTGCCCTTTATGGCCCAAGTAGCCCTGATTTCACGCCACCTTTATCCAATAAAGCGGAAGTGATTAGGCTAATTAGCGGCTACCATAAAGTTCGTCAAGGGGATGGCGAAAGTGGTTATCACCAAAGTTTAATTGATATTCAGCCTCAATTAGTCATTGAAGCATTAGATCGCTTACAGATAGGTGCTGATTAATGCGTGTATTATTAGTGAAAACATCATCAATGGGAGATGTTCTCCATTCATTGCCAGCCTTAACTGATGCCAAACACGCTTTACCGGATATTCAATTTGATTGGGTAGTTGAAGAAAATTTTGCACAGATCCCAACATGGCATAACGCAGTCAATCACGTTATTCCCGTTGCGATTAGACGTTGGCGAAAAAATTGGTTTAGTGCGCCGATCAGAGCCGAACGTGCAGCTTTTCGCGCACAACTACAAGCAACACACTATGATGCAATTATTGATGCACAAGGGTTACTAAAAAGTGCTTTTTTAGTCACTAGACTCGCTCATGGCGCGAAGCATGGCTATGATCGCCATAGTATTCGAGAACCTCTTGCGAGTTTATTTTATGATCATCGTTACCGAGTCAGCAAACAGCAACACGCTGTTGAGCGTATTCGCCAACTATTTGCGGATAGCTTGCATTATAAATGCCCAACACAGAAAGGCGATTATGGCATTGCCCAACACTTTTTATGTTCAACGCCTGAGCAACAAGCACCGTATTTAATTTTTTTGCATTCAACAACGCGTGATGATAAACATTGGCCTGAAAATCATTGGCGTAAGTTAATAGCACTGATGGCACCTACGGGGTTGAGAATTAAACTGCCTTGGGGAACTGAGCATGAACATCAGCGAGCTTTACGACTTGCCGAATGTTTTGATTTTGTTGAAGTGCTTCCTAAATTAACACTTGCCCAAGTTGCCGAACAAATTGCCAATGCGCAGGCTGTAGTTTCTGTAGATACCGGGCTTAGTCATTTAACGGCGGCATTAGATAAAACCAATTTTACGTTGTTTGGCCCAACTGATCCTGGATTAATTGGTGGATATGGCCAAAGGCAACATGAAATAAAATCCATAAATAATTCAATGGAATCTATTACACCAACAGCGGTCTTTGAGCAATTAGCTGACAAAAAGATTGTGTTGGGTAATCAGTAGGGTGAATTATTAAAGAGTAAATGAGGAAAACCCATTTATTGGTTTTCAGCTAGAGACATGAGGCGGCTAATAAACAGCCGCCTTTTGCTAAAAAGTCGATTATTTCTCAGGTGCGATAAAACCAAAACACATTGTTTTTGGCGTTGCATCAGGCTCTGAGCGATAAATCACATCTTCTTTTTCAATCGTAAACTGCGGCCAATATTTACGTACCTTATCAAAATTTTCATGATTGCAATCATCATATTTTTGGCCAAGTAATATTGCACCATGCTGGCGGATCTCTTCCTCTGTAATATCACGGTTATAAATATTTGGTGGCATATGATGCTCCAATGTCCATGGTTGGATTACATGAGGTCTATCTTGAGCATAAATGATAAACCATTGATGCAAGTTATCTTCTCCACCAACATATTTAAGAGGAACACCATAGCGCTGATGCCAACGCTGCTCACCTTCAGCAATCAAGGTTTTTACGCCAATAAACTTTTGCCCCGCACCGCGAATATTTGCCGCTTGTACAATGCAATAGCCCAGCAAAATAACACCACCAAAAATAGCTAAACCAATTAATGGCTTTTTCAGTGATTTTTTCGGCATTACCGTAATGGAACCAATAAATATAGGTGCACACACCGCCATAAAAGGTTGTAGCCATTCAGTAATGCGCCCGCCATCATGGAAAGAGAACCAGACATAAATGACAATCAGTGGAAATAACACCACAAAATTGGCCATACGATTGGCGAGAGCTGTCGGCCAACCTAATTTTCCTCCGCAACTATATAAGATAATTGCCGCTATAATGAGTGGATAAAAAACACTTAAAGCCGCTTCAGTCGTATGCAAATTAAAACCAGGGTCTATTTGCGAATCAACCCATTTAAATGCGGAAAAATCACTTTCCATCAACCAGAAAAAGTTCGGTAAAACAATGGCAAACCAAAGTGCAATCGCAATATAAAAAACAGGATGGCGATAACTTTGACGGACTTGTTTAATAAATAGTGTGAGCAAAAATACCGAGCCAACAAGCGAAAGTGTTGAATATTTACCCATAGTGGCTAGCCCAGAACATAAAGCAAATAATAGCCACCATGCTGGATTACCATACGCAGCGCGTAGGAAAAAATAGATTATCCATGACCAAAAAGTCACTAAAATATAATTATCATTATATGGAATGATATCAAAATTAATCACACCAGATAAATTCAGCATCAGCATTGCAAACCAAGCTAAATCATAACGCTTGGTTAAATAAAAGGCTAAATTCCAAACACCAACCAATCCAAAGCCAATGCCGACAAAGTGAATAAAATACCAATAAAAACTGTAAGAAATACCCAAATGAATAGCGGGCCACATCAACGCTCCCACAAACCATGGGTTCTTTGGTGATCCCCATTCACCATTCATTCCCCAATTAACTGCCTCAACAGCATCATAAGGAACGGTAGGATCTAAATAAAAACCGGCTAAAGTCCATAAAATGGCGTAACTAATGACCCATAAATAAAGATATTTTTTTGATACTACTTGATGAATTGCTGGCATGCTGTTTTAAAATAATTAAGTAAATAAAACCCATAACCTACTAAGCAAGAGAAGTTATATTTAAGCTCAATAGAGTGAATGAAAATTAAATCGGGGATTCTACTATAGTTTATAATGAATAATAAGGAAGTTAGACAATAATTAACGCTTATTGTCATTTCATTCAAGTTTCATATACCAAGAAGATATTCATCATATCTAATATAGTTATAAATCAATTCACTAGAATAAATAATATTGTTCTTTAGTCTTATTTTTATGGCTGATTATCAAACACATCCATATTTGATAATCATTTTTATCTCAATCAACCGTTTTAATCAAAAATCATCTTGCTTAAGGCATCTGGTGAAATGAGTCCAGAAAAAACCAAAACAAAAAGATAACTGTTACTGATTTTTTTTGCCCCTGATACCAGTGCTTGAGTAAAAGAATAAATTTATCTTATTTACAATTATTGCTCTCTTGGCGGTAAATAAGGTTGCAAAAGTTTCAGTAAACGTTGTAATGCGCCTTGGTTTTCATGCAAAACTTCAGCTGCGTGACGCCCATAATATAAACGGTAATCTTCATCAGAAAGTAAACTCGTAACAGCTTTCACCGTTGATTCACTATCAAAAACAGTTATTAAACCATCCGCCTGAGTCAATTTCCCGCATATATCTTTGAAATTAAAAGTATGAGGCCCCATCAAAACCGGTAAAGCGTGTGCCGCAGCTTCCAGTGGATTATGACCGCCAGTTTCAACAAGACTCCCACCAACAAAAGCTAAATCCGCAATTCCATAGAGCAACATCAGTTCTCCCATGGTATCACCGATAACAACCTGTGTATCCGAGGTAGGCATAACGCCTTCGCTTCGACGAATAAACTTTAAGCCCGCTTTTTGTGTGAGTTCTTCTGCTTTAGCAAAACGCTCAGGATGACGAGGCACTAAAATCAATAGCAGATCAGGAAAGCGTTTCAATAACTGCTGATGCGCATCTAAAACAATCGCTTCTTCACCTTCATGCGTGCTAGTTGCAATCCACACAGGGCGATGTGCAGCCCATTGGCGTCGCAAGGTAACTGCACGCACAGCCAGTTCCGGTGTAACTGAAATATCAAATTTCAAACTGCCAGTCACATTCAACTGAACACGTCTTAATCCTAGCTGAATAAACCGCTCTCCATCTTCTTGATGCTGAGACGCTACCATAGTGACATTACGCAGCATACGTTTTACAAAATTCCCTAACTTCTGGTAACCAGCAGCAGAGCGCTCCGATAAACGCGCATTAGCAATGACCAATGGGATTTTACGGCGATGAAGCTGGTTAATCATATTTGGCCACAACTCTGTTTCCATAATAATAACCAGTTTAGGATCAACTTGTTTAAGGAAACGGCGCATTGAGCCAGGGAGATCATAAGGAAGGTAGACATGATACACATCATCACCAAACGCAGAAACTACACGCTCAGACCCAGTCGGCGTCATTGTCGTCACTGTAATTGGCAATGATGGATAATGGTGGCGCAATGCGCGTACAAGAGGAACCGCGGCAAGCGTTTCACCGACAGAAACCGAATGAAGTAAAATGCCACCTGGGGCAACTTTACCGGCACAAAAACCATAACGTTCACCCCAGCGTTTGCGATATGCTGGCGCTTTACGGCTACGCAGCAATAAGCGAACCCATATGAGTGGCTGGATAAGATAAAGAAGTACCTGATATAAACGCAATAACATTCGATCTGATTCACTTACCAAAATTGGCGCTATCTTACCATAATCCTAGAATGAAAGTGTGCAGAATATATGCCTAAAAATCATTGCGCTCTTCATTAAACAAGTCATACCCTTGTTGCAACAACATTTAATAGTCGCTAATGTTGATCCGTTTTAATGATACTTAGCTAAAACGATTATCAACGCACTAATACGTATCGGTTAATTTTCACACAATTTGTATTTTTAGGCGCAGCCCTTAATAACATGAGACATCCCGCTATGACACATAAAGCAATTTACCCTGGCACTTTTGATCCGATAACTTTAGGTCACATTGATATTGTTTCTCGCGCCTCAGCAATGTTTGATCATGTTTTACTCGCGATTGCGAGCAGCCAGCGCAAAAATCCAATGTTCACCCTTAATGAGCGCATCAAACTTGCGCAAGAAGTGACGCAACATTTAGGCAATGTAGAAGTTATCGGGTTTTCTGAGCTTATGGCAAATTTTGCTAAAAAACACGGGGCAAATATTTTAATTCGCGGTGTTCGTTCTGTCGGCGACTTCGAATATGAATGGCAATTAGCAAATATGAATCGCCATTTTGTGCCTGAACTTGAAACGGTATTTTTATTACCGTCACAAAGTCTCTCTTTTGTATCTTCTTCTTTAATAAAAGATGTCGCACTGCATGATGGTGATGTTTCTGCCTTTTTACCCGCAGCCGTCGAACAAGCAATGCTCAAAAAACTCAATAAAATATAAGCGGTGTTCTTTTACCTTAAAACACCTATCCATAATGCCAATCAGTCCTAATCGATTTTTTGGCATTGTGGGCAAAAGAATGTACTGCGCTGTCCTTGCTTAATACTCACAATAAGTGAACCGCAAATTGCGCATGCTTCCCCTTTTTTACCATATACAAATAATTCTTGAGCAAAATAACCCGGTTTTCCATCAGATTGCAGGAAATCTTTTAACGTTGTCCCACCCTGCTCAATCGAACGTTTTAACACCTTTTTAATCTGTTTAACTAGCTCAGTAGCTTGGTCAAACGTTAATGTGTTGGTCATCTTTTCTGGCGAAATACCCGTTACAAATAAAGCTTCATTTGCATAAATGTTACCAACACCAACAACAACTTTGTTATCCATCAACCAAGGCTTAATTGCAATTTTGCGTCTTGCCGCTTGATCAAATAAATATTGAGCATTAAATTCATCGGAAAGTGGCTCAGGACCTAAATGGGCTAATACTGAACTTGTTTTCAAATCATCACACCATAACCAAGCCCCAAAGCGGCGTGGATCAGTATAACGTAGCACTTTACCATCTCGCATCACGAGGTCGACATGATCATGTTTTTCTTCGGGTAACTCTTCCCTTAAAATGCGTAAACTGCCAGACATACCGAGATGAATAATAATCCACCCTGTTTTTAATTCTATTAATAAATACTTAGCGCGACGTTGCACACTGAGAATAACTTCATCAGACAATCGTTTAATTTGCTCTGAAACGGGCCAGCGTAAACGGTCATTACGTACAACTGCATACTGAATAGTATTACCGACTAAATGAGGTTCTATCCCTCTTCGACTTGTTTCAACCTCTGGTAATTCTGGCATAAATTCCCCATATAAATAATGGAATAGTGGTAATTAAAATAAGCTTTAGTGTTTGAGAAAAAAAACTATAATAGACAATAATTAATATTAATGCTCCAAGTTGACAGGGTAAAGAGTATGTTTTTTGAAGAATCAAAAATATTATCTAACAAATTCACCTATGACTATAGTGAGTGTAAGTTAGAAAAATTTAATATAATTTATGGGATTACAGAAAATTTTCTACTTGGCGCAGTCATATCAATGGAATCAATTATAAAAAATAATCCGGATATGTCCTTCAACTTCCATTTTTTTATTGAAAAAATTTCAGCTAATAATTTACATAAATTAGAGCAAACTGCAAAACAATATCAAACAACTATTTCGGTTTCTTTAATTGATAATAATAGCCTCGCTTTTTTACCTGTAACAGAACGCTGGCCATATGCAACATTTTATCGAATTATTGGCTTTGACTTATTATCAGATAAATATGATACCGTACTCTACTTAGATGCTGATGTCATGTGCAAAGGTTCACTATCTGAATTACCCAATATAAGTTTAGATAATTATTATTTAGCCGCAGTTCCTGACTTAAAGGGCTTACAAGATAGGGGTAAAAAATTAAAAATCATTAATGATTCTAAATATTTTAACTCTGGTGTCATGCTTGCTAATTTAAAAGAATGGAAAAAACATGATTTAACAGATAAGTTTTTTACTTCTTTAAGTAATAACCCTAATAATTCATTATTTCCAGATCAAGATATTTTAAATATTATTGCTAGAGATAAAGTGTATTATTTAAACAAGAATTATAATTATCTATATGGCATGGATACTGAAATAAAAGTTAAAAACTTAGATTATTACAAAGACAAACTCACTGATGATGTTAAACTGATTCATTATGTAGGTGTATCTAAGCCATGGCACAGTTGGGTAAATTACCCTTCTGCTAAATTTTTTATCGATATATATAACGATTCTAGCTGGTCAACTGTTCCGTTAGAAAAAGCTAATACACCAAAGCAATTAAAGAAAAAGTCATCACACGAAAGGTTGCAGAAAAAATATATTCTTAGTATTATCAGCCACTTATCATATATTTCAGCAAAAATAAAAAGAAAATTTTAGCCCTTGAAAGCATTACAGGAAATAATATCGACCTGTAATGCTTCTATAGAATTTATCGTTTTAACTTGGTTTTTAGATATCTTAAATAAAATTTAATAGCTAATAGAAATTTTTTGTTATGCCATGCTTCACGACAATATACTCGGTTATCGCTATTTTTCATTTTAGGTGCATAACTGGATAATGTTGTATTTTTCCAAGGAGTGAAGTGTTTATAAAAAACAAAAAGATTTTGAGATAATCCCTTATGTTCTTTATACCAAGGTTTTCTCCCTCCAGTGAAGTGCATAATCTTTGGTGTTGATGACTCAAAATAAAAATAATTTTCTCTCTCATCAAAATCCATCCAAGTGTATAAATAGTTCCATGAACGATCTATTATAACAAGATGATCTTCTATAATTTTATTTAATGCATCTTGATCAGGATAAATCAATGATTCCCAATTTTTACTAATATAATCATTTATTTTATCTTCTGTGTTAAACGCTAACCAATTATTTATATTGATATACATAACACCTGAATTAAAATAAAAATTATTTTTTAATCCTAAACGTTTAGAATTTTTATTCTCTCTACTATGCTTTGTATCAGAAGAGACCGCACATATAGCATTAGAAATATCTATATTGTTTATTCCAGATAAATCAGTAAAGCATAATGTATCAATATCTAAATAAAGAAGATTATCAACTTTTCCATGTAACATTCGTGGAACGAGTAATCTCATGTAAATAGACATATTGAGATGTTTTATCGTAATTTCTTTATCATATTTCTTCATTACCTCTTCATTAATATGATAAAAGAAAATATTAGCATCTATTTGTTGTAGTTTTTTTAAATTCTCTTCTGAAACATTAAATAAAAAAACATGGAAAAACACATCATTTTTAAGGTTATTTAATAGAACAGATATAAGAGATACTGATAGATACTCAACATAATTATTATCAGCACAATACGCAATATCAATCCTGCTCATTTTATAACCCCCTACGTTCTGTTCTTTCTTTAATCACAGCTGCCTTTTCTTTAGTTTTTTTTATTAACGCAATCTGTGACTGAAAAATAGACCTTAAATTAGACCTAAAGTAAACTTTAAGGAATCGATAAATATCTCTATTTGTCAATCCAATATCTAATGATGAAAAATATAGCCCAATTAAATCTTTATCTCTCCAACGTTTAGGAACTTTATTTCTTATTTGTGCCCTATGCAGGTCAATAATATAAAGTTTTATCTTCCCATCAGCGTTATAAGTATTTTCATCTAATAAAAAGTGGCAAAGATAGCAATCTCTATGATTTAATCCTGATGCATGCATAGCCGAAACGACAGAGGCTAATTCTTGAATAAATTTAAACTTAACATTAAAACTAGGCTTATTTGTATGCCAATCTCGACAATAATCTTCTAAACTAATTGCAGGATTCAAATCTTTAGTAATCAGAAAAGACTGCCGAGTTAATGGATTTATGCCCTTAACACCCACGGCATATGCATCCATTGTGCTGATATTGTGTTTTTCTAAATGCTTTATAGCATTCCATTCTTGTCTAGCATCAAGAACAGGAAGACGTAAACTAACAATATTCTTTAATATTTCAGTTATTGTGATGCCATAGTGGAGCTTTATAAAAAATGATTCACCATCAATAAAAAATTGAAGCGTTCTCCGGTTTTTAACATGGCGATATGTTTCACCGGTGATTAAATTCACCTCATGAAAAGGATCTTTGCCTTCCCATAATTTATTAAATGGCGACTTACACTCTATCATTAACATAATCCTCAATATAGTTTACAACTTGAGCAGGCAAACTATACAAATCATGGCTATTAGAAAATTCAATCGCATTATTTCTAAAATCTTTTAAAGCGTCTACGTCAGTCAATATTTTTTCTAACGCTAAGTTAAAATCTATTTGTGAAAATGGTGATGAAAGGACAATACCACTATTTGAATCAGTAATATAAGAAGAATAACCACAAATATCAGTAATAATTGAAGGAACACCCGCAACGATAGCTTCTATAAGAACAATACCGGCAGCTTCTTGTCTTGCTGGATGTAAAAATAAATCTGCCGAAGCTAGAAATATATTGACGTCGTCACGTGAACCTAAAAATGAAACCTGTTCCTCAATATGTAGTTTTTTAGCTAACTCACTGAATTTTTCAATTTTATCCTGACCTATTACATAATAGATAATATTCTTTCTTATTGATTCAGGTAAGCTTGCAATTGCTCTTAAACTTCTATCAACACCTTTACGGGTATAATCAGAGCCAATCTGAACAATAACAATATTTTGATCAGACAAATTATGTTCTGTTCTAAATTTGTGTCTTATCTCTTCAGATTTCTCATTCCATTTACGATCTAAAGCAATACCGGGAGGTAATAATTTAAATCGAGAATCCTGAGTATGATAAATAGACTTAAAATCTTCAATTTGTTTATCGGTCAACATTAATAATAATGTCTTATACTCAGGCGAAAATACCGCGTTTTCAAACGCGCTATAATGTTGATATCTTGGTAACAACTTCGTCAAACGCCCTCGTTTTTTAGCGGCGAAGCAAACATCTGCTGCATAATAAATATCCAAGCCTGGCATTTTATTAAACCCAAAAACACAATCTACTGCTCTTGTTTTTAAGTCCTGACTCACCCATTTATAATAATTTGTGTTTCTTGTATGGTTAGTAAAGCCTTTTTTAGGTACTTTGATTATATTAACACCAGAAGGTTTTTCACCTTCCCAAGACATAACATATATTATGACTTCATAATTGCGTTTTAGACATTCTTTAACTACGTGCAAAAAATCGCGTTGTAATCCGCCATAAGGAAAAAATTTATAAAGGCAAAATGCAATTTTCATAGATTACCTTATCTTTAGCTTTGATTTTTGTTTTGAAAAAAAAGAATCTATCTTTGCATATTTTATTTTTATTTTTTTAGATGTAGACATTTTAAAATCATACTGTTTAACTAGATTCATAATTTTATTCGCGAGTTTGTAAAATCTCTGATCATAAAAATAATATTCATATGTTTTTTTTAAGTAGGTTCTAATCAAAAATGTTGTATTGACTAAATACAGAAAAAACAAATGCTTTTGTTTTACGTTTGAAGTTTTTTCTATAAAAGAAATTGCTTTATCTGTAGCAAAATAAAGATCATCAATATCATATTCATTTATATCATGAGTTATTGATTCAGTATTTTTCTCATAGATATATAATGCTTTCGGTATATGCTTTATTGATTTAGCTTTTATATAAACATAGGGTAATAAAATCACATCCTCATATCTACGATGTAGTTCAAACTGTTCATTTTCCCATAAAACTCTTTTATATATTCGCGAAAAAAGATGCCAATAGGATACACGGAATACATCTTCAATATGATTAGTTTCATTACTCGGCATCATGACTTTATTTTCATAATGAAAATCGAAACTAACAATATCATACTCTAATTTAGATATGACCGGCATTATAGATTCAAAATAATCTGATGATATATTATCATCGCTATCGATAAATCCAATATAAGTACCCGTCGCATGACTTAGTCCTGTATTTCTAGCGGCAGATACACCAAAATTTGTTTCATGCTCGATAACTTTAAATTGATTTTCTTGATGAGTTTTATTTAAGGCATGTCTAATTATGCTCACTGTATTATCTGTTGAGCCATCATTAATAATTAATATTTCTACATTTTCAGGTATAACTTTTATTATACTATCTAGTAATGTAGCAATATTTGATTCTCTATTAAATACTGGGATTATCAAACTAAGTAAATAGTTTTTTACTTCATTATTCATTTTGCTCATCCCTTGTTATTTTTCTTGAGAAAATATACATCATTATGCAAGTTATTACCCACATCAATGTCATATTTCTGCCATAGAAAATCATATCACTCATACCATATGCAATAGTCGCAATTGAAAATACAAACATATAAATGCTTTTATTTTTATATGAAGTATATATCAGCGATATAATCAAAATAAGATATGCGAGAGCACCTAAAATACCTTTCAAAGAATATAAATCTATTAAATCATTATGTAAGTGTACATTACTATATTGTATTGATGACTCTAATTTTTTATCTGTGAGAACTTGTAACCTCATGCTCTCATCTCTTGACTCTATAGATTGGCCTAATAAACTTTGATTTCCCGTTTTCATTCCCATTTGGAACATAGAAAATCGTGCACCAATTGAGGTATTACTATTATTTTGTGAATATGCATTTAAATCATAAAAAATAGCATTATAGCGCTTAATAAAAATATCTTTATTTAGAAAACCGACTATAAAAAAACCTACAACAATCACTATCATTATATTTTTTTTGTTTTTTATTTTTTTTAAATCAAAAAACAAACATATTAATAATAATATGGGAAACATAATAATAGCAGCTCTTGTTCCAGTTAAAAAAACCAGATAATACATAAATATTGCAACCGCTAATTTTACAAATATATGTAATTTAGGTAATGATAAAAATGCGATCATCAGAAATGTGAAGAAATAAGCAGTCAGCGTTGCGGGCATATTTACGCTTAAACGGCCGCCAATATAATAAGAATGGTCAAAAAATAAAATCATAACCAGTAAAGATAAAGCAGGTAACAAATAGAGAGGCCAAAAAAAACGTTTAGGCCGTAAATTTAATGAATTAACTGCAATAATAACAAACGACATAGCTATCAACAATTTACCAGTCTCTTTATATGAACGGTATGTTGATAAAAATTTTGGTGACTCACCTTGCTGTATATATGCCCAACATAATGTTATTACACCAAATAGTATCAATGCGAGAGAGAAAAAATCAAATTTTATTTTTTTTCTCTTATATGCGAGTAGAATTAATGATCCTATAGAGATAAGATATAAAATCTTTTCTGTATATTTAGGTTCCCAGATAAATATAGGAAAACTTAATAAGCATAATATCAATAAGATATTTGAGACTTCAACTTTTGGCATTACATCTCCAGTAATATAATATTATACTGAAATATTCATAGGTAACATTTTTTCTGTTGCTTTAATAACATCAGAAGCAGGAATGATAGAAAGATATTTCTTCGCTCTGTCTAATTTATCCCTTGTAGGCATATCTTCATAATCCCCAGCCCAGAACTGCACCATATTATCACTCCAAGGCCGCCAAAAAATATGATTAGTCGCACCAAATAAGCAGATAATCGGCGTTTTTACTGCGGCAGCAATATGCATCGGCGCAGAATCAACACCAATAAATAGGGCTGCATGGGCAATTAAAGCGCCTAACTCAGGAAAGGATGTCTTACCTGCTAACTCAGTAATTGGCTTAAATTTACACTGTGAAGCAATATTATCGATACATTCAATATCTTCTTTGCTTGGACCCGATGTTAAAACAACCTGATATCCTCGCATGTATAGCGCATCAATGACTTGAGAAAATTTTTCGTCATCCCAACATTTAAAAATTTGCCGCGCTGTCGGTTGAATTACAACATAGCTGCTATGCACTCCGAGCTCTAAAAGCTTGGTATTTATCGCTTTCCAATCCTGTTCACGATATGACATCTTTGTTGTTTTACAGATTTTCGTCAGACCTAGGGGCTCTAGAATTGACAAATTGTTTGTCACAACGTTATCACCGTGCATTTCGACTAAGTGAGTAAAACTATTATTCCAATATTTAGATTTTCTATGGTGAATGAGTTGGCTCAGCTTTACTGGGGCAGGAATATGGCGAACAAGCGCTGCAACCATCCATTGATCTGCTAAGTTCACTATTAAATCGTACTTATTACGGCGAAGTGTAAATAGTAAACTTAGGAAATTACACGCCTTACTCAGCCCATTACTCTTCTTGCCTTTCATACCATACAAAACATGAATATCACTATTGGCCGACAAAATAGGGATTGTATCTTGATAAAGCAATACATCAATCTGTGCATCTGGATAGTTTTGCTTTAATGTACTGATGACAGGCGTCGTCAACAACATGTCCCCATGAAATCGCATCTTAATAACAAGAATTTTTTTAAACTGTTTATTCACCAGACACTCTTTAATTATCTCTATATCCTAACTCACATGTATTTCATCAAAGTAACAAGCTTATCTCTGACCATAACCTTGCTCATAATGATGACACTTAAAGTATGACGGAATATACGCAAAATGACATAGTTTTTTGACAAAAACTGAGGTCATTAATTCAAAGAATAATTGATATGTTACTATTTTAGGAATAATCGATATACTTTGAGATTCAAGATTAATCAATTGATTGATTTTTATCATAAAAAACCCAGCCGGAGCTGGGTTTTTTATACGAAAGCGAAAATTATTTAATTTTTGCTTCTTTGTAGATCACATGCTTACGAACAACTGGATCGAATTTTTTCATTTCCAGTTTTTCTGGCATTGTGCGCTTGTTCTTCGTAGTGGTATAGAAGTGACCAGTACCTTCAGAAGAAACTAGCTTGATTTTCTCGCGAATACCTTTAGCCATTTTTTAGCTCCTTAGTACTTCTCACCACGGGCACGCAGTTCAGCTAGAACAGCATCAATACCCTTTTTATCGATAATACGCATACCTTTAGCAGATACACGCAGTGTTACGAAACGTTTCTCAGACTCAACCCAGAAACGGTGAGAGTGCAGGTTTGGCAAAAAACGACGTTTGGTCGCGTTTAATGCGTGTGAACGATTATTACCGCTCATTGGACGCTTGCCAGTAACTTGGCAGACTCGTGACATGTCTATTCTCCAAAAATCTAATCAGCTCGAGCTTTTTTGTTCCGGGTATGGCCGCCTCGTCAGGCTTAGGAGCCCATCTCAGCAAACTTGTTGACTAAAAGGTTGTCATTATCTTAGTAAAAAAATTTACTGAGATAGGCTCTTCTTGCCAAACCCAAGATCCTCAAAGGTGGCGTAGTATACGCTTTCAATCGTTTCCACTCAAGCCCAATGCGGCAAAAGTTGTCATTTTTTAGTCAAAAATAATTTTATAGCCATCCTCTTTCAAGGAAAGACACACAATCTTTATGTCCGACAACAAAATGATCAAGTAATTTAATGCCCATTAAACTGCAAGCATCTTGAATAAGTTGCGTTACATGCTTATCTGCTGCACTGGGCTCTGGATTACCAGAGGGATGATTATGAGCCAATATGATAGCACTTGCATTCATTTTTATAGCAAAACGAATAATTTCTCGGGGATGAACCTCTACACGATTGATCGTTCCCTTAAATAATTCTTCGTGACAAATAATTTGATATTGATTATTTAGAAATAGAACTTTAAATACTTCACGCTCTTGCCCCGAAAATAGCTCAATAAGTCTCTTCTTTAATAAATTCGGTGTTGATATAACATCTTCGTGCAGAATATGATTTAAACCATTAATAGATTGATAAATAACAACTTAATTAACATTATTTATTTTAATTACTACTAAATTAACTACTAAAATATTTTGTAGCGTAGAGAGTTGCAAGGAGGGGGCAATGCATTAGAATTGCAATTTACTTTTATGAAATTACTGTGTCACATACGTCACACTTGTCACATATACTTATATAGATATATAAATATATTATTTATTATATAGTTATACTTTACATTCACCCGCGATATGTGGGACACAGCGCGTGACACGATGTTTTAGCGCTGTCACTTTATTATTTAGCAGTCCTCGGAATACTTGGATACATTTGACCTGTGCTTTTCTGTACCAGTTGAGTGTAGCTTCTAACTATACTAGATACTATTTTCAGGGAGGGGACATGCCGATAAAAGCAATTTTAGATGGGGAAGAAATCCACTCATTCACTTTTAATGAGAGGGAATGGGAAGAGTTAAAAGACTCATATAAAAAGCGAACTCTCGTAATGTCGTGCTGTGGACATGGGGCCATACCCAAAACCAGTAAGCTAAATAACTTCCATTTTTCGCACAAACCCAAAAGCGATTGCCAGTATGCAAGAGAAAGCCCAGATCACTTATACCTGAAATTTTTAATTGCAAAGTTAGCACACAAAGCTGGATGGTCTGTTACTACAGAACGCTCAGGCCAAACGCCAACAGGTGAGCAGTGGATAGCGGATATCTACTGCACTAAAAATAATGTTCAACTGATATTTGAAGTGCAGTTATCACAACAGAGCATGGATATATTCAAAGAACGACAGGCTAAGTACATAGCGTCAGGTATTAATAGAGTTCTTTGGTTACATAAATTGAGAAAAGGCAAAGAATTTTATTTTCGTGATATCTGTACATCATACGACTTACCTATGTTCGGCCTGCTGCTGGACGAAAATAATAATTACTATCTGCCTCAATTCTCGGTTTCAGTAGAGCAGTTCATTACTGGTGTTTTAAATAAAAAGCTAACTTGGCATCCCCATGACAATTCGAAATTACAAGCTAAGGTTGTTCCGTACAAAGAGGAATGCTGGCGGTGTGGGAAAGAAACTAACATTGTCCGAGGAATAGGGATCCATTCACTTGATGATGTAGCTCTAGATTTTATCTCTTTTGGTAACCAAGATTGCAAAGACCTTATACACAAGCATATAAGTAATGAAGTTCTAAAATCGCATGGCATAGGCGAATTAAAGCAACGTTATAGTAAAACTGCGGGAGGTTTTTACCTTTCTAATGGTTGTAAATATTGTAATGCGTTACTTGGTGATTTTTACTTGCCGAACTCCCCCCTTGAATACCGGAGTAATAAGTATAAATCTATAGCTACTTTCACATTTGATTATCGTGGAAGGCCTTTTATAAATCAGAATTGGTATTTTCAAGGGCTGAGGGCAAAACGAATATAACCATGCAATTTTTAACATGGTTCAAAAACGATACCACCTACTCAGGCAGGGTTATACTACGAATAAAATTGCGTAAGCCGCTCGTTGATAGCCTCTAGGTTATATTCACGTACATCGATATCAGCCATAAGATGCTGGTGGATCTCCGCTCTATCTGGGTTACTCGGTGTACACGCTTCTTCTAGCATTTCGGTATAACCCCAAATACCGCCAGAGTCCTCAACAGGACACGTGCCCTTACCTTTTACACATAATGCAATAGGTGAGCTATCACCCTCTGCAGGTATGACCGCCTCTAGTAAAATAGTGTGTTCCCAATAATCGCCAAAGTCATACACGTAAAGGCATTTATCCTTTTCTTTGCGAAGTAACATCGTGAGTGGAACATTGGTACTATCTTTCAAACTCGAATCGAAGAACTCATCTAACTCCTCGCCATAACGCAGGTTACCCTTTTCGAAGCAATACAGATGATAATTCCCCCACCCCATAGCGATTTGTATGACGTGATGGAGTTCATTTAATGCAATCGTACTAGGCACTATCAAACGTCGCCATACGGGCGGTTTCGTGTCGTTCAGCGTGATTTTAATCTGGTACATTGCCTGCACTTTTCCCATTCCACCAGCCCCCATAATTTAACTTGTTGATATGGTTAGTAACCTAGTTTTGGGTTACGGATATAACTATATGATTTATATAATGACTCGCTTTTGAGTCATCGTTAACCCATTGATAAAACTTAATTATTCCGTTTCGGGGAAATCAATTTTAACTCATTGAATTTTCTAGTAACGCAAATTTGCGCTACGGGTATCTGTATGATTTTACTTAATTCCGGTGAACCAACGGAATCAGTCTTAACTATATGATTTTCAATATGAACCAAAAACGGCACCATCAATTTAAGGTTATGTGCGAAAAAATGATAAGCCCATTCTAAGAAACATTTAGGCTAGGTAAAGCCTGAGTAGGTAAAAAACTGCAACTTATGCGAAATTAAACTCTATAATGTGAAAATTACACCATTAATTTAAACAAAGGTATCAATCTATGCGTAATGCCTTGGCATTTTTAAGCGTACTGTTTTTGGGATTTAGCTCTATGGCGTATTCAACGCAAACAATCGTATTTGTTCGACATGGTGAGAAGCCAAATAATGATAGTGGGCAATTAACCTGTAAGGGGCTAAATCGTGCGTTAGCCCTGCCCGATGTGCTCATTTCTCAGTTTGGTAAACCTGATGCACTATTTGCCTCAGCACCCAAACAGAATAAGCTAGGGAGTTCATTACGCGCGGTTCAAACGATTACCCCAACGGCAATAAGAGTATCCTTACCTATTCATCTGAATTACCATGCCAAAGAAACGAAAGAACTACAAAAGGCACTATTCAGTAAGCAATACGAAAACTCAGTGATTTTTATCGCATGGGAGCATGACAACTTAGTCAAGGCCGCTAAAGGTATAATGAAAAGTGAAGGTGGAAACCCTGACGAGATCCCAAAATGGCAAGGCACCGATTTTGATAGTATCTATGTGTTACGAATTAATCGCGATAATGGTTCAAAAATTATTACCTTTGAACACACGCAACAAGGTTTAAATGGTGTGTCTGAATTATGCCCTGAATAGCATAATTAAGTAGAAAAAAGCCCTGACTCGTATTATCAGGGCTTCGTATTTTCGGGCAGGGGGATATTAAGGTTCAACAGTAAATACCTTTTATGACTTCCATCCTTGGCTAGAAACAGTTGTACGCACAACATCATTAACAACCTGCTGTACTAGTTCTGTATTTGCGGTAGTGCTTTCGACATTAGTATACGCATACTCGCCAACCTCAACGGTTAATTGCTTCAACTGTTTCCCCATTGCATCAGGAAGTTCTCCACTAAAACGGTGGTTTAGCGCATCCACTAGAGCCGTTCTGAATGCCTCAGATTTAGTACTGTGGCTTCCAATAAGGCGTTTATCTATCTGTACATTAATATTCATGCTTGTTTTTCCATTTGATTGAGTGCGTTATCGACTAGACTTCGCGCAATTGCATTAAGCGTAGGCGCTAGCTTTAAAGGTGATTTAGTTCGTTCCACTTCTTGTAAAGCTTTAATCCGCTCCATCTGTTCTAAGGTAAGCATTACGGGCTTAAAGTTCGGATTGTAGGCCATTAAATTTACCCCTAATCATTATTCTATATTATGCAATAATTATATTTATTATCTCAAAATTAGCAACAATACCACATAAAAAAGGAATGTAGCTTATTAACAGTGCTAATAAAGGGATCGTGCCATGACAGGCTATAAATGAGGGGTTATTGCTTCCCCCTGCGAATGCAAGGGGATATTAATGCGGCTTTTAGTTATGTTTTTCGTAAATCAAATCTAAGACTTTTTTAGCTACGTTGAAATTCGTCATATCCATAGTACTATCGACATATTTTTCATAGGGCCATTGAATAAATCTTGTCGTTACCGTTTTGGCATTTGCCATATCATTGATAAGTTGGGCGGATTGCTGGTGGCTGTATTGACCTTTTTCGCTAGATTCAGTCGGTTTATTTTTATCTAAGCGGATTAATGCTGTTTTACCGGGGAAATGCTTCGTACCTACAACAACCTTGTAGCCGTCTTTGCTTTTAATTATCACTAAATCGTCTTTCATGATTGCACAGGTATATTCATCGGTCATAGCGTCGGTTTTACAAGCGGTAAGCCATGTCTTGCTATCCGAATATTCTTTTCCAACGATTCCAGAGCCGTCTGTATGTTGTAGGCCTACTGGCACGCCGTCAATAACAAAAGTTTCTTTGAATGATATTTTGTATGAATTAGTACCATAATCGCTATCAATATCACATAGGATCTTACTGTCATTTCTAATTTTGTTAGTTTTAAATACAGATTCAACCAGTAATACACTTTTATTTTTATCTAATGTCACACTAGAAGTATCGAAAGATGCACAATCTAACTGTTTTATTTCAGGAATTTCTTTTATTCTTTTTATTTCTTGTTTTGTTACCTTATCGACATTCGCCGCCATTGAATAAACAGGCAGTAGAAGAACCGTTACCCACAGAAATTTATTCATCACTTCACCCCATAATATTTAGCATTAAAACTATAGTAACGAACTCAGGTTATATCTCAAATAAAAAGGGCAAAGTAGTTTGCCCTTATATGTTTAACAATTAACTACTGTTCTAATAGTTTTCTCGTTTTGCCATTGGTAGCAAAGTCACGTTGAATTTCAGCAACAGCCGCTTTAGCACCCCGATTAGCAGCAACTTTAACCACCTCGGCTAATGCTTTTTCACCATTCCCATAAACCTGAACGGTTTGATTGATAATATAAGTCGCACTTTGCTCAGTACTATTTTCAGCGTTGGTGTTATTGGTCGTGTTATTTGTTTGGCTTGATGGATGGAGGTATTTCATTGCAAATACATCTGGTGACGTACTTCTAGTTAGAGCATCCAGTACATTATCCAGACGAGCCGATGTATCTTTCGTCATCACTCGCTCCCCCTCTTCCAATAGCCAAGTACCTGTTTTAGGCACTCTATCAATACCGCTATGCGCCATACCTGTTAAGCTTAAATTTCCATACGCTCCGGTAGAAAACGCATTGGCACTCGAGCTAGAGGCCGTACTACTAAAAACACCACCGCCACCAAATAGACCTGAAACTGCATTAGTAATCTGTGCCTGAATAGCAATTCGGATTAAGTCTTTAATGATGGACTTAGATAAATCGCCAAAGAAGTCACCAATTGCATCAAAGGCATTTTTAGAATTGGTCACAATATCAGTTAACGCATCAGCCGAGCCATCAGTAATGTTTTGCAACGAGCCAGTGATGAAACCTTCCGCTTGTTGGCTATAATTGCGAGCATTATCGACATAATTTCTAAGCCCTTCCTCAATCCCGTTTTGCCAGTTAAAACGCAACCCATCTATTTGTGCTTGGTGAACGCGCATCATATCTAAGCGCTTGCCTAGCTCGTTTTTAATCACTTGCGTTTCTTTGTCGTACTGTTCTTGAGTAATGCCAGTTGATTTGTCGTTAAACTGCTTAGTCAATTCTTCCTGTTTCTTCAAATATGCATCTTTGAGCCTTAATTCTTCCTGCAACCGACCTCTAGCAAGTGTCCCCATGCCCGCTCCTTGAAGCTCCATATTATAGGCACGCTGAGCCTGTGCGGTTTCTTCCATGAGTTGCTTGTTATAGGCGGCTATTTTGACTTCGGCTTCGCGATTTTTGATGTACTGCTCTAATTGAACATTTTTATCAAATTCAGCGTTGATCAAAGCTTCATTAGCAAGCAAAGATTTTTGGTCGGCAGTAAGTCGCTTTTTCCCTTTAATTTGCTCTATTTCATCAAGAAACTTAGCGCGAGCTTGTTCTTGAGAGCCCAGTTTATCATTTGTCTTACTTTGTAGTATTAAAACTGCGTGTTGCTCTTTCAGGCTTCCGATGAGCTTTTGAGCTGCTGATTCAGAATATGTTGCTGAGGCTTTTGAATCTTTTAGAGACTGCTGTCGCTTTTGTTGTTCGTCAAACTCTATACCTGCTAAAATACCAGCTCTATCAATAGTTTCCTTGATATAACCTTGTCTTTCAGCGTAATACCTAGCCTGAGCCACCGCCCTAGCCCTATCGTCTTTAGCTGCTATTTCTGCACGTTTCTCCATATCCTTTATGTATTGTGCCGCATCTTTCCCCCCATACGCATCCTCTGGTGTGGGTGTCGTCATCATTTCAACATCAAGATTACGCTTCGCGTCAGCCGTTGCATTCATAAAGTTAATCGCTGCGCCTAACGCATTAGCATAACTACGGGTATTTTTCGCCGCTAACTGGAAAGCTTCATCAGCATTATTAAGCTTGGAATTAAGATACTCCTGCGCGTCAGCCGCAAACTTCATCGTTTGCTCTAATGCTTTGGTTTTGGCCTCTAACTCTTGGGTTTTCTTATCGATTTTTCGTTGGACTTCCGCCAGCTTATCCCCGTCATTACTGACTAATTTATAAGAATCACGTAACCCCATTAAATCAGCTTTTAGTATCCCAATTTCTTTTTGTTGCTCAACAATGGACTCATACGCCTTAGCGATGCTTCCCCTTAATGCGCCAGCTGTCATTTCATCAAAACTATCCCTAAGCTCTTTAATGCTATCTGCAAAGGCTAATGCTTCCTCCCGGGCTTGCTGAGATTTTTGATAGAAATAATAAATTGCCCCACCAGCTAACATTGCCGCGCCTGCAGGCCCACCTATTAAGCTTAATGCGCTTTTAGCTAAACCCGATGCCGATGTGAGTCTTGCTTTAGCTGCGGTAAGTTCATCTGTTGCTAAGGCTTCCGCCTTAGTCAGTGCGGTTAGATTCGCGGTTTGATTAGCTAATTGAGTTTTAAGTGAAATACGTTGAACTTCCGTTGTGGCTGCTGCTTGCTGTGCCTTTGTAGATTCGATAGCAGCTAGTGCCGCCGCTTTATCATTGCGAATTTGCGCTAGTGTCGCTTTAGATAAATTAACCTGCTCGTTAGCTAAGCGTTGATTTGTGAGTACTGCGCTAGCGGAACGTTTTGTCGTATCGTAAATGCTATTCGATAAATTACCAAAGTAGCGAGCGGCACCAATACCCACAATGCCGGTTAATACCGTGGACACGGAATCAAAATTATCACTGACTGTTGCTAACCCTGCAGATATCGCTCTTGTTATACCTAAGCTTTGATTTAACTCACCATAGTAAGCCTTTGCGGAATTGGTCACGCGAGTAAATCCATCGGCAACGGTATTATCCATCGAGTCAGCCAGCGCATTATTAGCCTCTTTTGCATGTTGGGTCGCATCAGCGAGTAATTTAAATGATATTTTGCTCTCAGCCCCCATTTTTTTAACTTCATTTTCAGTAACTTTTATGCCGCCATTCGTACGCTCTAATTCTCGGGCAATGTCACCTAATAACGTTGGTGCCGCCCGCATAATCGCGTTCCAGTTATCCCCGGCAACCGTGCCGGTGATCATTGATTTAACAAGCGCATTATTCGCACTCTCAACAGCCATTGCGCTGGTGGCATTTGCGGTAAATGCAGAAGAGAAGGACTCAACATAATCGATAGTTTGCTGAGTGCTATAACCCAACTCTTGCATAGACTTTGCAGCACCAATATAAAGCTGTTGGGTAATTTCAATGCTTTTACCGTTGCGGTTACTGATATCTAAAAATCGCTGCTGTATGTTGGCATAGTTACTAATATCACCTTCAACTGATTTCAACGTATTTTTAACTTGTGCGGCAACTTGCCCCCAATCATCAACCAACTTAATTACAGAGGCGATAGACATCGCTCCCGCAGTTGAAGCGGCAAGGCGTTTGAAAGAAAACCCTAAGTTATCCGTTGAGGTTGTCGCATTTTCACCTTCACGCGTTAGGCGCTCTAATGATGAAGCTAAAGTATCTGTAGTTTGTCTAGCTTTCGAACTATCAATAATAATGGCCAGTCTTGATGTTTGTTCCGACATTTTATTTCTCCTAGTGCTTGACCGCTGTTACCGCACAGCTTTTCGAGTCTTTGATTGCATCCAGACAGTTCTGATAAACGCCTTTCAAGCAAGATATACCTTCCTCGGTTAATTTAGGTGGTACGTCACCCGTTAACATCGAGTTATAGGCCATGATGGTTTCGTGTAACCCATTAGCACCGTATTTTAAGAATAGGTTTTCTTCGGCTGACAGTGCTAAAAATACGCGTGTAATCGCCGCGGTAACGGGGTGAGGTTTGTTATCAAAGACAAACACGGGCATTCTTACTTCTCGGACTGTTTCAACTAAGAAAAGCAAGGCAATGAGATTTCTCAGTGCGACCAGAACGCTTTCATTGTCAGTGCGAATATGGGTGAGATAAGTCGCTAATAAGACGATCCCCACAGCTATATCGCTTTCATCCCAAGTACCTGACTCTGCCAACTGAGGGATATCAAATAGCGGCACAAAACAAACATGCTCATAGTTACCTTGCTCGTTCAACTTCATGACATTTACAAGGATTCCGATGACTTCGGTATAGTATTGATTCATTCTGCGCTTCCTTTCATTGTGTGTTGCTGTTGAGCCGCACGTAACCCAATATTCACCATATTTCGGGCTATGCCGTGGAGTGTTGGCTTTTTACTGTTTGGGTTCTTAGCGCGTTCTTCTCGTAACATGGCTTCCAGCGCTTCAACTTGTGCCGGCGTAAGAATAATGGAGTGTCGTTTTGATTGTGGTTTGGTCATGGTCATTTCACCTTTTGCATTAATAATGATTTATATTGCAAATAATGAAACAATCATAACATTCAAGAGGTGGATAGTAGAGAAAATAGGCTCCAGTTGCTTATTTTTCGTACTAATGCATATGTGAGCTAATCGGTAAAAATGAAGAGTAATCTATTGAAAGTGAACGACTATAGCCCTGTTACCTCAGTCATGTAATCAGGGCTTTGCATATATCAGGCAGGGTTATCTTAAAACAGCGGCATTTTGTGGCTGTACGCGTTGCTGGTGGCAGGGAAAGCCATAGAGTAAATCTAGCTCTAAAGGTTCATCTACAGCGGTTAAACAGCCTAAGATAAAGCTTTCCGCTATCGCCATGCGTTTACGGACTTCACTTTCATTCAGCTTATACTTGCGGCCTATAGAACGTTTGGACATACCTTTGGCGTAGTAGCATTCAATAAAATCACATTCTTGTTCCATATGGACATTACGCAATTTAGCAATACACCCATCAATAATAAGCCCGTCCGCGTCACAACATGACAGCTTAGTAATACTCGTGCGACTCACTAAGCCTTTAAAGCCAGCGGCAACAGACGAGTAACCAAGACCAGAGCGCCCACGGACTACCCAACCACCCCAATGTAAAAGTATCTTCTGTATATCTCTTTGCATTTTTACACCTATAGTCTTCTATACCAGTGGCGGTTATAAAGTGACCTGTGTTTTTATGTACCAGTTAGTACATTTTAGCAATATGAAAGAGATAATGCGAATAGCCTATAACATACTGATTTATATTAATTATAACGGTTCGTTAGAATTGAATTTCAAGCAAGTAGCATTTTGCAAATTAAAGCGGTGATTTTCAGGCAGGGTTATCTAACACCCTCCTGCTTTTAGAAGTGAATACCTATGAACACTAGTGAACACTTATAGCTCAAGTGTTCACTCTAAAATTTATTAACAATATCAAATAATTAATTACTATATTTATATAAAAATGAACACTATGAACACTTATATATAAAAGTTTTTAAAACTCTAAATACTTAAACAGTAAATAACTACATTTAGGTGGTGGGAATTATTGAGCTATCCAAATTCGGATAACGCAAAATAAATACTTTTTCAGAAAATACTGTAACTTTAAGTTATGGTATTCAGAGGGGATTTATCGGATAAAAATTCAGCGAGCCCCTCCCCCCTATTAGTTCAGCTTTTACTAAATAAACGGTTTACTAGCGATAAGACTTAAATTTGGGCACTCCAAACTGGTACTAAGATTTTTTTTCAGTTAGCCGTTTTATGGCTCGTTCAGCTGCTGAATTTGAAATATCGTTTACTAGTTTTTCAATTTCATTAGGCTTGAAGCCTTTTAGCAGGTGCCCAAAACCACCGGGTAAGTTAGAACCATCTAATTTTAGATCGTTACCATTCAAGGAAAGTGCTAATTCAATAGCAGCTATAATTTCAGCGTTAATAGAGCGTTTATTGGTATCTGCTAACGCTGAAATTTTCTCTTTTAATTCCGCGGGCATACGCAAATTAAAAACGGGGGTTGTTCTAGACATATTATATCTCCACTAGTTAAGGTTGACATGATACTACGGTGGGGTTATATTTTCAATGACCCCACTGTAATACCAATAACACCTATTGGAGCTATATAAGGTCATTCTACAATCCAAATAACAACGCCCCGAAGTGCGGCAAACACTATCAAGGCGTCTAACCACAACGTAACGGAGTCTTACGATATGGCTATGTATAAGTCTACCCAAACTCACCCTAAATTTATATGGCGTTTTTTCTCCTGCCAACAATTTAAATATTTCACTGTAACCGCTCATACGGAACAAGAAGCTCGTTCATTACTCCCTGACTCACCTTGTTTATTCTCCGCTCGTATTCCAGCTAAGGCGGTGGCTCATGTCTAATCATCCTATTTTTGCTACTCCTGCGGATGTTATTCGCCCAATTGCTGCAGCATTAGAAGCGGCTCAGTTCTTGGCGTTAGATCCTAAAGCTACAGACCTCTCTAATGACCTAATCGCATGGGCGCAAGAAACCGCTGCACAAATGGCTATCAATATGCAAAACGAGAAACCAGGGGCTGAACATGTCTAAGAATCAATCTACAAGTCATTTGTTCTCGTTAAGAGTCCGCCAGCTTGGCAATCCTTCGGTTAAGGAAGGTTTTAGCTTTGACGCACAAGGGAATGTTGTTCCTGATATTGGTAATAACCGTCGTACAAGACGAATGATCAAAGCGGCCTTACGCAAGAAAAAGGGTGAAGGAGATATTTGCGGACAGGGGGAAGCGTAATGATGAATCTATATAAAGCAACTGGCTATGCGGTCAATAAGAACGGCCTAACCGTTGGTATTTCGTATCAGGTGGAAGCGGAAGACGTAACAACCGCCCGTAATGTGGCATTAGGCCAAGCCATGAATAATGGGATGGCTTACCCGCGTATTCTTCGTGTTGTTCTGATCCCCGTTTCTGAATTTATATCATTTTCAGCTAACGAATAGACGTTATTTAGCGTATTCGGCTGAACTGGTAATTTTTTACATATTTACGCAGTTCAGCGTTATTCCCCTCTGCACATGCAGAGGTCTTATAAACGCCAATTATCAAGCGTACCTTTTCAGCGAATACCGATAATTAACGTATTGAAAGGTGAAAAATGACTATTAATGAACCGATGTTAACTAAGCAAGAAGTCAAAGCACGACTTCATTACAAGTCTGATAGCGGCTTTTATGAGTTTTTAAAAAGAACGCCTTCGTTCCCTAAACCCGTCAAATTAGGTTTAAGACGTATTGGTTGGGCTGCCAGCGAGATCGACGCTTATTTAGACGAGCAGCTTAATGCTCGTGAGGGTTATGAAAATGCCTAAAAAACCTATTACTGAAATATATACAGTTGAGGAAGCCGAGGAGTTGAGTGAGTTAATCGCTGACATTATCCCAATGCTAGCTCGTGATTCACGTAACAAAAAACAAGTAATCCACCTTCTTGACTATGCACAAGATCTTTTAGATTGCTTTTCATATGACAACGGCGACGAGTTTGAACCAATACTAGAGGGAATGCCTAATGACCAACTTATTTAAAACCATCAACGATTCAATAGGTGAAAAAAATCTAGCAGTAGAGGTTCTTTGTAATGTTCAGGTTTCTATTACTGAATTTATCACTAAGGCGGCTAACCATGCGTAAACATCGTTCAGCCGGAGGATGTATTGAGTTAATGGACTGTCAACATGGCATTAAGTCAGAAGATGCTCAAGTACTGAATAGCCAGTATATACCACACGGTAATACTATTGGTACTTATGCAACCAATAGACATACACGTCGTATGTTAAAGAAAGTTCACGGTATTACAGCAAAAAGATTATGTGATTTGAACGAGGGTAAAGCATGAAAGATATCATTTTAAATTCTGACATAGATTCAATTCAAGTTTCTTCTCCTGCATTTTTATTTGATGAATCCTTTGAAGACTGTAATCCTGCAACAAGCCGTAATTTTAGAGCGGATTGTTTAAAAGAGCGTATCAGCTTTCAAATGGTTAAAGATCCTCGTGTCATTCCCTTTGGTAGTGGCTCTAAGCATAAAGGTACAAAATCTAAAAAATGTAAACGCAAACAGACCAAAAAACGTGGGGGAGGTCGCTAATGTCGAATCCAATCTACTATTCCCGAGGACGGGATAAATTCGATATTACGCCTGAACAGCGGTGTGCAGAAGATGAAGACGATTTTATCAATAAAATTTTGTCCGATACGGCTAGAGCGAAGTACCAACAATATTTTTGTGCACCACTAAATACAGGAGAACATCCCCGGGGGCAAGCACCAAAAGAAAAGTATCCTGAAAAGTTTCAAGGTACTAAACATTGGCGTCTAGCGTTACTTGCAGCTAAACGCCGATTCATCAGTTTTGATTGTGATAGTTTTGACAGCCCGAAAACCTATCAAGCTTTGATTGCACATTTGCAAAAACATTACAAAGGGCTTTTATACACCACATTTAACTACACCGAAGAAGCCCCCCGATGCCGCTTTGTGTTGATGTTGGATAGTGAGGTTGATCGCAATCAAGGGAAATTAGTTTGTGAAGCGGTAGCAAATGAAATCGATAACACATTGTTATCATTAGCAGAACAATTAGGTGATGACACTTGGAACCCTATTATTGGATGGGATAAGGCGGTGTACCTTGCGGAACAACAGTGTTATTTACCCATAGCGAACCCATTGAATAAAGAGATTAAGCCTGGAGTACCCGTTACCGATGCTGTCACCTATAAATTCGATGGAGAGTTAGTTAATGTTTCTGAATGTTTAGAGTGTGCGGATACGCTTGAGCTAAAAGCAACAAAAAATATGAGCCGAACACTGATGATTTTACCGATTTTGATAATTGGTTTGATGTTGATGAACATACCTTAGCCGATTTACAGGATGCTTTGTTTTTCCCGCCAATGGTTGAAATATCAAAAGGTGGGCGCACTGACTGGCAAAAAGTGTTAGCAGCACTCGGTAGCTTAAAAGAAACACCTTATGAAGATGACGCCTATCAATTGGCTCGCGCGTGGTCTATTGCTGGTGAAGCTGCCTTTGATGAACACACATTCGAGCATACTTGGGATACTTCACGCGCGGACTTAACCAGTTATAAAGCGATTTTTGCGAAAGCAGATCGCTTAGGCTGGGTTAATCCGCAAAAAATAAGACCTTACATTGAGCTTGAAAAAGTCGGGTTATATATGACTGATGAAGGTTTAATGTTGAACAAAGAAGAAGGAACCGGAAAAAATAAAGTCATAGTTGCTAAACGTGTTGCGGCTCCGTTCTCGATTGTTGGTTTAACTCGTGATGCATATAGCGATAACTGGGGTAAGTTAATTACGTTTAATGATAGGGATACTATACAAAAGCAATTTATTGTTCCCGATGAACAACTGCATAAACAAGGTACAGACATTCCTCAGCGACTAGCTAACTTAGGCTTGTGGATCAATATTTCACAAAGTAGAGCACTATTAGATTATCTCAATGTTACCGCCGCAAAAGAACGCATTACATTGGCAGATACGACAGGTTGGTTTAATGCTCATGCATTTGTCTTACCTGATAGAACAATTGGCCCTACTGACGATAAAATCATGTACCGCTTATCTGGTAGAAAGAAAACCGAAAGCAGCCAACTGTCTCAATTAGGTACATTAGACGAGTGGCAAAAACACATTGCGGCTAAGTGTGTCAATAACTCTCGATTAGTTTTTGCGGTCTGTGTGGCACTATCTGCGCCATTATTAGAAGTCCTAGGCGTCGATGGGGGTGTCTTTAGTTTAAAAGGCCCATCGTCTAAAGGTAAGAGCACAGCTCAACACACCGCGGCTTCGGTTTGGGGTAGTGGTTCCACAAATGGTGGGTATGTGCGTAGCTGTAATACTTCACTAGTTGGGATTGAAGTTCTGGCCACTGCGCATAATGACCTTCCGCTCATACTGGATGAACTGAAAGCCGCTAATCCTAAATTGATGGGGCAAATTGCATTTATGTTGACGCTTGGACAAGGTAAAGTCCGAGGAACTAAAGATGTTACTTTACGTGATACTCTACAATGGCGAACGCTTGTTTTAGCTTCCAGTGAAGATGCTTTTGAAAACTATCTCAAAGCCGCAGGAGAAACCATTGCAGCGGGTCAACAAGCTCGATTTGTGGATATACCGGCTATTGTTAATAGTGAGTTAGGCGTGTTTGATGATATTCACACAATGCCTTCTGCTAAAGCTTTTGCAGATAGTCTTAACGCCTTATCAACTCAATATTATGGCTCTGCTGGCCTTTATTGGCTTGAGAAGCTTACGCATATTGAGCGTTCGGAGCTATTACCAAAATTAGATGCATATCTAACCCAATTTAAGACCTCGTACCGCCCTGATAATGCAAGTTCTCAACTTGACCGGGTATTAGAGCGTTTTGCGTTATGTGCAGCTGCGGGTGAGTATGCGACGGAGTTAGGCGTAACGGGTTGGAGTAATGGTGAAGCTATTAATGGGGTTGGGGAGTGCTTTAATAGTTACGTTGAGGAACGAGGGACGGTAGGGGACTTAGAAAGTGTCAACGGTATTAGGCAGCTTTGCGCTTACCTAAGTACACACCGCGAAGCACGTTTTAGGCAGATAGGGATCAATTCTTCACTAGCTACCTTTGACGGTTATTATGTTCGCAATCAAACTCCAGATGCTTCAATTGGCGATTTTGTTGATGAAACCACGAATAGCACTAATGAAATCACCGATGCTGGCGGAGTGTATTGGATAACTGCTGATGCAATGCGAGACCGAGTGTTAGCAAACTGCAATATGGAAATGACGCTAGCGGAATTACATAAGACTGGCGCATTAATTGGGGTTAAAACTGGAACAGATAAAAGCGGTGAACCAAAATTAGAATATAATCCTCGTGCCCGTGACCCCATAGATGGTAGGCAAAAGCGTTACTATCGTATTGACGAGACCAAGTTAGATTTATAATTAGATAGGCCAGTCATTTAGCTGGCTTATTTTTTTTTATCTCGCAGTAATGGCGTGACCCAATCATAAATAGTTTTCCAAGAAACTCCCTTATCTGGGTCTTGATTTTTATTGAATGGATGTAACTTCATATATTCGATTGAGTCAACAGGATATTTAGCTAACCAATCATGATATTTAGCGTCAACGTGTTCCGTTAAGCCCTTCATAGTCATTTTTCCGTTACACTTGCTAATCTCTTGCTCTGCCCATGCATTCATTTTTGCTTTAATTAGGCCATAGTGTTTATCGTGTTTAGCATAGGCCGCTTTTTGCCTTTTTTCTATTAAATGCAAATTATCAAAGCTATTAACTACTTCTGTATCGTCCACTTGTATAGATAAGATAGCAAAAGCAAAATTACTCGCTGCAAGTAAACATTTTTCTTTTGGAATATCATCATTTCCTATCATCCCTAAAACAGCACAAGCACCGACTAAAGGGATAGTTCTATTTCTATCTGATAATGGTTCAGCTACGCAATGTCGCCAAGCATAGCTATCTATTTTAGTTAGTTCCCTAGCTGTCTCTTGTGGTTCAGCGATTAAATCCCACACGCTAAGGTAGTCTAAAGCTTGTTCAATATCATCTTCTGATAACGTAGAAAGCTGGTGGATACACCAATGTGCCGAGGAGAGGTGGGTTAGATAAATATCATCCTCGCTATGTGGCGAAAATAGCGCCTTCGCTTTATTAACATTTTCTAAGGTGAACAAATCATATTGCATTGTTAACTCCGTCAAGTATCTTTTGAGCATCTTGAGAAGCCTGTTTCACAATTCGCCCCCACCAATCCATCATTTCTATACGCTGCTCAAGATATGTCGCACGGTTATAAGCAGCCCTCACCATATTTCGCTCTCCGTGCGCCAACACGGCCTCTATTGCATCCGGTATAAACTCTGCCTCATTCATAGCAGTACTAACGATAGAGCGTATCCCATGCGACGTAAGAACCCCCTTATATCCAATTCGTTTTAGTACTTGGTTAGCGGTTTGGGTACTCATATGTTCAGTGGGCTTAGTTCGATGAGTAAATACAAACTCCCTTGAGCCAGTGATCGAGTGCATCGTTTTTAATATATCTAGAGCAGGTTGACTTAAAGGAACTGTATGTGCTCGCTTCATTTTCATTGTTTCAGGAGGAATAACCCATACTTTGTTATCAATATCAATCTCAGACCAACGTGTTTTAGCCGCCTCCCCTGGTCTTACCGCCGTTAATAGCTGCCATTCAATAAGCAAGCGTGTAGGAAGCTCAATTTGGGCTATAGACAACGCTGCTATTAGTTCAGGTAGCTTTTCAGGTCTGATTGTTGGGTGGTGTTTTCTATCTGCTTTAATAAATACCTTATGTACAGAAGTAAAGGGGTTTGCATCTACCAAGCCTAGATTCATAGCAAACTCCATTATTTCTACGGTGCGCTGGGTAAGATAGCGCACCGTTTCATGTTTACCTTTCGCCTCTACAGGTTTCAGTACTGCGACTAACATCGCTCTTTTTAATGAAGAAACGGGGATATCGCCAAGGTTAACAAGAACATATTTATCTAAACCGCGCCAAATATTTTTTATATAGTTTTCGCTAACAATAGTTTTTTTCATTACTAGCCACTGTTCCGCAACACTGCGTAACGTATTCGCGTTAGCCTCTTTAGCTAAAACCGATTGTTGCTTGCACCAATCTACAGGATCAATTTTTTGAGCCAATAACACTTTGTATTCATCTCTAATTCTACGGGCATTGGCTAAACTAATTGATGGGTATTCACCTAATCCAATCATTGTTCTGTTCTGAGTAATCGGCTTGTAATATCTAAAATACCAACGACGAGAGCCCGACACTTTAGCGAGAAGTTCTAGGCCGTCCCCATCCCTATAAATGGTATCTTTTAATTTTCCAGAATTATCTGACTTCGCCCTAGCGTTTGCGACGGCGGTAGGAGATAACGGTTTTATTTTTCTAGCCATGTAACCACTCCAATCAACTAAAAATAGTGCAGTGTCACTAGCATGCACATTCCAAAAATTAGAAATAATATTAAAAATCAATTGATTATAAGTTATTGTGACGCTACAGCATAAACTCAAAGCCCCACCGTGACGGTAGTAAGTCACACACTTTTCACATAATATTCAAGTAGTTAGTATCAATTGTGACAATGTGACGAGTTTTTAGCTGAAAATATTAAATATATAATGAGATTTAGGTGTTATTTCCTTAGTAGTAAAAAAATAGACGCGTAGTTTTCAATACTACTAAGTATACTACTAAAAAATTCGAGTTAAAACGATACTTAACGAATATAAAAATAGCAAAACGAGCAGACAATAAAATATAAATCAACACGTTAAGAATTAAAACGAATATAATCGAATACATTCGAATGCTTGTTCATATTCTCGTGCATAAATTGTTCAGCGAAAAAACGCCGTGCTAATTCGCTAACCGCTTGAAATTGCGTAAATTTACAAAGTCCCATTCCTTTGCATTTAGTCAATTGTGCATAATCTGCCTGCAAAATAAGATATAAGGAACCAAACTCCTTTAATAGCCGCTCTGCAAGATACAAAACCGGCTCTCCTTGGCTGCCAGTGCGGAGAAATATGGCAAGTAATTCTGCATCAGTTAATGCAGCTGCACCGTAAGCCAGCATCTTCTCTCGTGGTTTTAAATCACCTTTATTTTCCATATCACTCCTTGATACCACGTCTATTCTTTTATCATTATTTATATGCTCATTAATTTAAAAAATGATTATGATTTCAGCTGGTTAATAGCCCCTAAAATATCTCTTATATTTTGTATATAGATAAATTAAAGAATCAACAATGAATAAAAAAGCGACTTGTGTAGCGCTTCGCAAAAATAAAAATCTGATGATATATACAGTACTCTCACCTATCTTTCTGATATGATAATATGCTCTTCATGATGATTTGATGGATAGAACCATGACACAGCTAGCAGGCAAAAAAATTGTTATTGGTATTAGTGGTGGTATCGCTGCCTATAAAATTCCAGAACTAACCCGCCGTTTACGAGATCAAGGCGCTGCCGTTCGTATCGTAATGACAGAGGGAGCTAAAGCCTTCATTACGCCTTTAACATTACAAGCCGTTTCCGGGCATCCTGTATCGGACGATTTACTCGACCCTGCCGCAGAAGCTGCCATGGGGCATATTGAGCTCGCAAAATGGGCTGATATGATTATTTTGGCACCTGCTACCGCTGATTTAATTGCTAGACTTAATGCTGGGATGGCAAATGATTTGCTCACCACTGTCTGTCTTGCTTCCGCGGCTCCCATTGCTCTTGTTCCTGCAATGAATCAACAAATGTACCGCGCAGCCGCAACACAAGAAAATTTAATCAGATTGCAACAACGCCAATATATGATTTGGGGGCCAGATGATGGTAGCCAAGCATGTGGTGATGTTGGACCTGGTCGAATGATTAACCCACTAGACATTGTCCAGCTCACCAGCGAATACTTTAATCGTCAAGCTGACTTACGTGGTTTAAAAGTCATGATTACAGCTGGCCCAACTCGTGAGGCTCTCGATCCTGTGCGCTTTATTAGTAATCACAGTTCAGGCAAAATGGGATTTGCTATTGCTCAAGCAGCTAGCCAACGAGGTGCTGATGTCACGCTTATTGCGGGGCCTGTAAATTTGCCAACGCCAACGGGTGTGACTCGTGTTGATGTTATCAGTGGAATTGATATGTATGAGCAGGTTCATCAATCTGTTTCATCACAAAACATTTTTATTGGCTGTGCTGCTGTGGCAGATTATCGTGCGAAATCAATTGCAGAGAATAAAATTAAAAAACAGGGCGAAGAAGTGGTTATCACTTTGGTGAAAAATCCCGATATTGTTGCTAGCGTTGGTGCTTTAACTGAAAACCGCCCTTATGTGGTTGGGTTTGCAGCTGAAACACAGAATGTTGAAGAATATGCTAAGCAAAAGCGCCAGCAAAAACAGCTTGACCTTATTTGTGCGAATGACGTTTCTCTTGCTGACAATGGTTTTAACAGCGATAACAACGCATTACATCTATTTGATGCTGTTGGCGATGTACGCCTTCCACATACGAATAAACTTGAATTAAGCCACTATTTACTTGATGAGATACTGCAACGTTATGAAAAAAATTGACCTAAAAATACTTGACCCTCGTATTGGTAACGAGTTTCCTCTACCCGCTTATGCAACTTCAGGTTCTGCCGGCTTAGATTTACGTGCTTGCCTTGATAGCGCTATTGAGTTAACACCGGGTCAAACTGAGCTAATTCCAACTGGGCTAGCAATTCATATTGCAGATCAGCAACTCGCAGCTGTCATTTTGCCTCGCTCAGGATTAGGCCATAAACACGGTATTGTTCTGGGGAATCTTGTGGGCTTAATCGACTCGGATTACCAAGGCCAATTGATGGTTTCTGTATGGAATAGAGGTGATACGACATTTACTATTGAACCCGGTGAACGTATTGCTCAAATGGTCTTAGTACCTGTTGTCCAAGCTGAATTTAATATTGTTGATGATTTTGATGCGACAGAACGCGGAACTGGCGGTTTTGGGCATTCAGGTCGCCAATAATTAATAATGTTATACACCCAGAATTATAATTCTATCTTATCAACAAGCTCTCTTCTGAATAAATGATCTAAAAAGTTATAATATCATACGTAGGATAGCTACAGATAAGAGAAATGCATGTAAGATAATTTCTATACTTTGGGTACCGCACTACCAAGCCACACCAGTGTATCTAGCAAATATGATAGGTACACTAAATAATCAGCTATACAAGTAAGTTGGCTCTATTTTTTGGTTATGAAAAAAACCTTACTGGTAGGCTAATCAAAAAGATAGGCAATGAAATAAGATAATAGTTGCCTATTTAAATCCTTGTTGTCCTACTTTTTTATTTACTCAGGACAAATTTTTGGATAGTTTGTTTTGCGTTTTAGCAGGGGTCTTATCAGACATGGCAGAAAAAGTGATAACAAAAAAACGCAACAGGCGGGAAGAAATTTTACAATCACTCGCACTGATGTTGGAAAGTAGCGATGGTAATCAACGAATTACCACTGCAAAATTAGCAGCAAGTGTTGGCGTATCAGAAGCCGCTCTCTATCGCCATTTTCCAAGTAAAATGAAAATGTTCGATAGCTTAATCGAGTTTATTGAAGATTCATTAGTTTCACGTATTAATCTTATACTGACTGATGAAAAGGATACTATTACCCGAATTAAGCTAATACTAGCACTCATTTTAGGTTTTTCAGAAAGAAACCCTGGCCTAACTCGAATTATGACAGGCCATGCACTGATGTTTGAACAAGATAGGTTACAAGGCCGTATCAATCAATTATTCGACCGAATTGAGTCTCAATTACGACAAGTACTTAAAGAAAAAAAATTACGAGATGGCCAAGGCTTTATCCATGATGAGTCTCTACTTGCGACTCAATTACTGGCATTTTGTGAAGGGATGTTGTCTCGTTTTGTGCGCTCTGAATTTCGCTATCGCCCATCTGTCGAATTTGAAGCGCGCTGGCCTTTAATTTTAGCTCAACTACAATAATAAACAGGCTACGGATAAAACTAACCAAATTATATAGCATGTGAAAATTCAAACAAATTAAGTGAATTACACTTTTTATGTCGCTAATCATGCTAAAATTTTTAGGCTATTAATCCTCATATAACAATGAGAATGATAGCCAAACTACTCACCTCGCCCACCATTAGGCGAGGTTTTTTTCTTTAAAGTTTAAATACCATATTGCTGGCGGTAGACTTCCATTGCAGCAAGATGTTCTTGCATATCTCCGCGCTCAGTCAAATAAGTAATCAAATCACTCATAGTGATGATCGAGTAAACCTTACAAAAATAGTCTCGTTCAATTTCTTGTACGGCGGAAATATCAGTTTTCCCTTTTTCTTGGCGGTCAAGACATAATAAAACACCATTTAATGTTGCTTTATGTTGCTTGATAATTTCCATTGATTCACGAATAGCAGTTCCCGCTGTAATAACATCATCAACAACTACAACACGCCCCTGCAATGGACTGCCAACCAACACACCACCTTCACCATGATCTTTTGCTTCTTTACGATTAAAGCAATATGGCATATCAATATCATGATGGTCAGCCAGTGCAACGGCTGTCGTGGTTGCAATTGGAATACCTTTATAGGCAGGACCAAAAATAACATCACACTCAATAGCACTATCAAGAAGCGCTTGCGCATAAAATTGACCGACAAGAGCCAGATCACGTCCCGTATTAAATAGCCCAGCATTAAAGAAATAAGGGCTTTTACGGCCTGATTTCAGCGTAAACTCACCAAATTTAAGTACCTCTTTTTTCATGGCAAGCTCAATAAATTCGCGCTGATAGGCTTTCATGAATCAATCTCCTCAGTTTTATTAGACATAAAAAAGGCGACTATTCAGCCGCCTGTTCAAAAAATTTTTTACTTCAACGCATCTCGTTGAGCTTCAAATATGGATGCTAGCCCCTCTTTGGCTAGAGCAAGTAAATTAAGAAGTTCATCATGGCAGAAAGGTTCTCCTTCTGCAGTTCCCTGAACTTCAATCATTCGACCATCATCCATCATGACCACATTCATATCTGTTTCTGCTGCTGAATCTTCAACATATTCAAGATCACACAGCGCTTGACCATCAACAATACCGACAGAAACAGCGGCTACCATTGATTTCAATGGACTACTCTTGAGTTTTCCATTTTCGACCATGCCATTTAAAGCATCAACAAGCGCAACGCAAGCACCGGATATTGCAGCAGTGCGTGTACCGCCATCAGCTTGTATCACATCGCAATCTAATGTAATTGTATATTCACCTAATTTTTTTAGGTCAACCGCTGCACGTAATGAACGCGCAATCAATCGTTGGATTTCCATTGTGCGGCCAGTTTGCTTGCCTTTTGCCGCTTCACGCTGGTTACGTGAATTAGTCGCGCGAGGTAACATGCCATATTCTGCTGTGACCCAACCTTGGCCTTGTCCTTTTAGAAAACGAGGAACGCCTTCTTCTACTGTTGCGTTACATAACACCTTAGTATCGCCAAACTCAATCAGAACAGAACCTTCCGCATGCTTGGTATAGTTACGTGTGATTTTAATTGGGCGCATTTGGTCTGCCATTCTACCTGCTGGACGCATGGTGTTATCTCCGTTTTGACTTAATTTGTCGCGCATTATACGTTGTTAAACTGATAATGCCTATCATGACATCACCCATAGCGTTATAATCTCATCAATATTCATTTTTATAGGAACGAATTATGATCCGTAGTATGACCGCTTTTGCCCGCCGTGATATTAAAGGGGAATGGGGGAGTGCGGCCTGGGAGCTGCGTTCCGTTAATCAACGCTATCTGGAAACTTATATCCGCCTTCCAGAACAATTTCGCAGCCTTGAGCCCGTCATCCGTGAGCGAATTCGTTCACGTTTAACCCGTGGTAAAGTTGAGTGTAACTTACGTTTTGAATTAAACGGCGCACACCAAAGTGAGCTGATCCTTAACGAAGATTTAGCCCGCCAGCTTATCAGAGCTGCTAACTGGGTTAAAAACTATAGCCATGAAGGTGAAGTGAATCCATTAGAAATCTTGCGTTGGCCGGGTGTTATGTCAGCTGGAGAGCAAGATTTAGATGCCATCAGTGAGCAACTATTAGTTGGCTTAGATGAAACTTTGGATGCTTTTATTCAAAGTCGTGAAGCTGAAGGTGCAACACTGCATGCATTGATTGAGCAACGCCTTGATGGTGTTTTAGTCGAGGTCGCAAAAGTTCGCCAACATATGCCTGAAATACTTCAATGGCAACGTGACCGCTTACAAACTAAATTAGACGATGCTGATATTCAGGTGGACAGTAACCGTTTAGAACAAGAATTAATTCTTCTTGCTCAGCGAATTGATGTTGCTGAAGAGCTTGATCGGCTCGAATCTCATGTCAAAGAAACCCGTAATATTCTTAAGAAAAAAGAAGCGAATGGACGTCGACTTGATTTTATGATGCAAGAGTTTAACCGCGAATCAAATACGCTGGCATCAAAATCAATTAATAGCGAAGTTACCAATTGTGCAGTAGAGCTAAAAGTATTAATTGAGCAGATGAGAGAACAGATTCAAAACATTGAGTAACATTTCACAGTAAATCAGAGCACATCAATAAGCCAGCCGATACACTGTATTATGAAGTGACCCCCAATAGTTGGACAACCAATTACTGGGGGGCTTAATTTAAAATCGACAGTCAGACCTTACAAGCCGCTTAACTAAAAGTGCCCAACTTTATGGGGTCACTACATTACTCCAGACTGCATCAAACTGTTTCTTTTTTGATAAAAACACATAAAAAAAACAAATGATTATCAGTAGATATTATGCCCAATAAGGTATTTCTATTATGCGGTGTAATTCTAAAGTCGATAAGAAACAATAAGACGTCTTTTCAAAAGAAAGTTTTTCATACTGTTTAATAATACAATGTAAGGAATGCTGAGGCTAAATAGAAGATTCAGATGATGCGGCGCGAGATAAAACCATCTTAACTGCGCGATAAATGAATTCTATTGTTGTTTCACCAGAAGAAATAACATTTCAGTTAGACCTTAAATTAAAATGTTAAAAACCGCTATATCTTGATAGCGGTTTTTAAGAAGAGAGCGAAAAAATTAACTGATAAAATCAGTATAAATTAATCCACTCTGTCCCATTGTAGATCATCTTTCTTTTAGCCGCAGCGGCTTCCGCTTCCAGCTCTTCTTTGGTTTTGATGGTTTTATGGTAGCGATTGAAATTGTCTGCTTGCGCCGCCGTTAAGGCTTGGGAATCGGCAATTTCCTGTGCAACCCGTGAGGCTTGTTGGTCACTGACTGACTTTAACTCGTCTTCAAGTTGCTTCAATTCGGTATGAGCCGATTTCAAATCCGCCTGAATTTTTAAGCTAAGTTCAAGATTTTTGTTGTCGGCCATATGGGTATCCAAGCCCCATTAATGGGGCATTAAAAGTTGTTTAAAACGATTAAGGTATGCACTCAGGCTTTTACCCCCAGAAAAACTGACCCCGATGTCTTGAGTGCGGTTTTGGCGCTCAATGAGTTGCTGTTTCTGAATTTCTTCATAAAACAGGGTTAATTGTCTGGCTGTGTAATGGGGGAGTGCACGGTAGTCGTGTCCGTGGGCGACAAGACAGGCGAAGACGCTTGCCCAATCAACCGGGCTTGCCGAGCTTTTGCCATTTCGATCATCTTTTCGCGCACGGCACTCCGGGTAAAAAAAGGCGCATTGACACCCCACCACACCATTAAAAGGGCGTCGCTATCCTCACCCGTTAACGCACTGACCCACTCGACAGATTCACCGCATGACACCGCGACAGCCTGTATAACTTCATTGGCAAGCTGACCCATCAAGTCATACAGCGCATCCAGTGAGACTTCGGCCTCTGGCGAATTAAGCATGAGTGCTTTAAAACCGTCACTGATCGCCTTAAGTGGCGCACGATACTTAAGCTGTTCTGCTAAGGTGTATTCATGCACCACCACCTCTTTGCCTGCCAGTGTCAATGTGCGCTCGGGGAGTAAAATGGCTAATGACTCACTCATGCGGAACGTCCATTAACATAGGTTAATTTGCCAAAACGCCCCATGGCATCATCGGCTTTACGAGATGTATCCATTAATAAGCCACCTTTGGTTTGTAAACCCGCTAAATTGGTTTCGTTATTGATAAGCCCTAAGTTAGAAACGGGGTCGAACTGCACTTTGTATAACTCTAAAATGACAGAGGAATCCTCTTCCGCTAAGTTCACCCCTTCATAGCGTAAGAAACGCTCTTTCGGTTTTTGGGTAAATAAGGAGGTTGCGGTATTCGCACTGTATTTATAGGCCGCTTCGGGAGCAGCAGTTTGATCTTGGGTAAAGGTGATCGCGCCAAACACCTCATCGAGCAGATAATCTTCATCAAGCACGAGTGCAGAGCCAGAGGCAGTCAAGACAACATCGGAGACACTCGGGTAAGCCAAGGTGTAGCGCTCACCCGCTTTAATGTTGGCGGGGAGTTTTTCGCCCGTCACTGACCCCGCGGCGGTTTCAATGGTTTTGCCATACAGCAATAACGCCAGATTTTCACCGGACAGATCATGCCAGGTCATGTCGATTTCACCGGAGTTACCGAGGGCAATACGACGAGTAATGCCTTTATAGCCGGAGTAAGATTCTTTGTGCTCAATTTTTTCAGTGCTTAACGTCACATTAAATACACTCACATCACCGATAAAGCGCTGCGCTAACGCACGTCCAAATTCATCACGCTCGGCTAAAAAGAGGCGACCTTGACCATAATAATAAGTTTCAGGTTGCTGCATTAGACTTCTCCTTTCTCATTAGGCTGAGAAACTGTTGATACTGGGGAAAGTGCAACAGCACTCTCCTCAATCGATTTTTTAGGGGTATTGGCTTTGGGTTTGGCTATATTGTTTAGCTCTAACCAAGCCTGTGTTGCCGCATCTACATGCAGTGATTCTCCTTTGCCGTAGAGTTTTCCCGCATGGGTACCAGCATGTATTAGTAATTGAAGAGGCTCATGCGTTGCCAATCCCAACACTGAAGCACCTAAAACGCTTTTTTGAGTTGGAGAACGGCTTTAAAAAGTTGCTTTCTATTGTGTTGATTGGGCAGCCTGAATTGTCTCTCAAACTGTCTGAACGCAACCAAGCGGTACGTGAAGTGGTTCAGCGTTGTGAGGTGGTGCAGCTCCCACCACTCGATAATCAGTTAAATGAGTTTTTAACTTTTAAGTTTGGACGCACAGGTAAGCCGATTAATGAAGTACTCACCGACTGCGCCATTGAAGCGATACGCAACCGACTAAGCCAAGTCAAAAGTGGTCGTCGAGAAGCGGTAAGCCTGCTTTAGTGTCCCAATATATCCCCATACCTACCACTAAATACCAGAATTATCGCACACCCTTATATTATTTATCTCACTTCTCATCATTCAGAGATAATGAACACCACTGATTTATCAACGCCAATTTTAATTGAGTTCGAGGAATTTAAAAAACACTCCTTTCCCATACGAAAGACAAAGAAGGGGGCTGGGATACGGCTATTTCTGGATTAGCGCTGTGTCGCTATACAACAACGACAGAATCAGAAGGTTGGATGTATGAGCCAAGTTTGGCTATTGCTGCTCAAGGTGCAAAAAAAATAACAATAGGCTTAGAAACAAATTGTTATCGCCCTATGAATATGCTTTTGACATCATCTGATATACCCACCTTTGCTAACGTCTGTGAAGCATCTAAAGAGGCACCATTTTTAGCCATCTTACTCAAATTAGACCTCTCTTTATTGCCTGAATTATTAGCGGAGAATCGATTTGAATTATTGCAAGAGAGCAATCAACATAGAGCCCAACAAATCGTTCCTGCCACAGCACCAATATTACAAGCAGTGACTAGACTTATTAAACTGATTGATACACCAGAAGATGTACCTTTCATTGCTCCTTTGATCCAAAAAGAGATCCTTTATTACTTATTACGATCAAATGGTGGTTCAAGACAGCAGTTATTAGCATCGCAACATCCTCAATGCCGTCAAATTAATCAAGCTCTTGATTGGGTTAAGCTGCATTATCGTGACACTATCCGTATTGAAGATTTGACTACGTTAGTAGGAATGAGTACCTCTTCATTTCATTTCCACTTTAAAAACCGAACGGGTATGACACCATTACAATATCAAAAATGGCTACGCCTTAATGAAGCTCGACGTATTATGTTAATTGAAATGGCAGACGTCTCTGAAGCTGCATTTAGAGTGGGATATGAAAGTCCATCACAATTTAGTCGTGAATATCATCGATTATTTGGTCTCGCCCCTTTAAAAGATATCCAACGATTAAAAATATCTGACACTGAAAGGGTATCTTAGGATTATTAGGCAAGAATAATGGAGAAATGAGTTAAAGCAATAATGAATGATTGCGTTACAGTCATGCTATTAGATATTGGTATACAAAGGAGTTTGAAGTGACTAACGTATTTATTATTAATGCATCAAAAGAATTTGGCGGTTCAGAAGGAAAACTCAACGATCATTTAACCCAAGTTGCGACGACATTGCTATCTTCACATCAGATAAATGTGCAATCAACACGTATTGATGATGGTTACGATAATGATGAAGAAGTTGATAAATATTTATGGGCTGACGTTATTATTTATCAAATGCCAGCGTGGTGGATGGAAGGGCCTTGGATCTTAAAAAAATATATTGATGATGTATTTAGTGCAGGTGACGGCAAACTATTTATTGATGATGGTCGAACACGAAAAGATCCTTCAAAAAAATATGGTTCGGGAGGATTGTTACAAGATAAAAAATATTTACTCTCTGTGACTTGGAATGCGCCATTTGAATCTTTTGAAGAACAAGAGCAATTCTTTGAAGGAAAAGGTATTGATGCGGTGTATTTTCCATTCCACAAAGCAAATCAATTTTTAGGCATGGAAGGATTAAAAACCTTCGGGATGTTTGATGTGGTAAAACAACCTCACATTGAAAAAGATGTTGAGGCGTATAAAAAACACTTAGAACAAGAAATTATTGGCTTGCATCGTTAAACTTAGCCAAGCGTATTTATTGGCTATCTTTTATTTACAAGAGATCTAAACAGCCACAATTCAGTAGAAATGAAAAAGATAGATTAAAAGGCCTGACTCCGGTTGTATATCGAAATCAGGCCTTACAAGCCGCTTAACTAAAAGTGTCCAACTTTATGGGGTCACTTCATTATCTGGCTTTTTTGTTTTCAACACATTGTTGTTATAGCGATAGTGCAAACATACTTTGCCATTCAAACAAGGTGCCAAGAATTCATTTAATCACTACCAAATAAATCGCGGGTATACACTTTTTCTGCAACATCTTCCAGTTCAGGCACCATGCGGTTAGCCAAAATAATGTCACAATCGGCTTTAAATGCCTCCAAATCGCGATACACTTTTGAACGGAAAAACTCGTCTTCTTTTAGTACTGGCTCATAGACGATGACTTCAATGCCTTTGGCTTTGATGCGTTTCATCACACCTTGCACCGCAGAAGCACGGAAGTTATCTGAACCGGCTTTCATGACTAGGCGATAAACACCCACTTTGCGCGGTGACTTGGCAATAATGGCATCAGAGATAAAATCTTTACGCGTGCGATTTGATTCAACAATGGCATTAATCAGGTTGTTTGGCACATCATCATAGTTCGCCAACAGCTGTTTGGTGTCTTTTGGTAAACAATAACCGCCATAACCAAAGGACGGGTTGTTGTAATGGCTGCCAATACGTGGGTCTAATGACACACCTTCAATAATTTGGCGGGCATTCAGACCCCGACTTTCTGCGTAAGTATCGAGTTCATTAAAATACGCAACGCGCATCGCTAAGTAAGTGTTAGCAAACAGTTTAATGGCTTCGGCTTCTGTACCATCCGTAAATAAAACGGGGACATCTTTTTTAATTGCACCTTCGAGCAACAAATCTGCAAAAATTTGGGCGCGTTCAGAGCGTTCACCGACCACAATGCGTGAAGGATACAGATTGTCATACAGCGCACGACCTTCACGTAAAAACTCAGGTGAGAAAATCACATTGGTGTAGCCAAACTCTTCACGTAAGCGCTCAGTAAAGCCAACTGGAATAGTCGATTTGACAATAATCGTGGCGTTTGGATTGATTTTTTGCACATCATGAATGACCGACTCAACCGATTGGGTATTAAAGTAGTTGGTTTTCGGGTCATAGTCAGTCGGCGTGGCCACAATCACATAATCAGCCCCAGTATAGGCTTCTTGGATATCTTGCGTGGCACGGAAATTAAGCTTTTTCTCCCGTAAAAACTGCTCAATTTCAGTATCAATAATCGGAGATTGGTGATTATTTAACATCGCCACTTTTTCGGGGATGATATCGACTGCGACAACTTCGTGGTTTTGTGACAGTAACATGGCATTGGACAGACCGACATAGCCTGTTCCGGCAATTGCAATTTTCAAAACTCGCCTCTCATCAAATTCATTTTCAAATAATACCGTTAGTATACCGTTCGCAACGCAATAATAAGCTACTGGCTATAATAAGATTGATACCAATCAACAAAAGCCTGTACCCCTTGCTCAATAGACACTTGCGGGCGATATCCTGTCACAGTAAAAAGATCTTCAGTATCTGCCCACGTGGTGTATACGTCGCCCGCTTGCATCGGCAAAAAGTTTTTAATCGCTTGTTTACCCAGTGATTGTTCAAGCGCAGCAATAAAGTCCGTTAATTGAACGGGCTGACCATTACCAATATTGTATAAACGGTATGGTGCGCTACTTTGTGCTGGTGTGAGTGAGCGATTTTCAGGGTCGGCTTGCGGAATAATATCAGAAATGCGAATGATGCCTTCGACAATATCATCAATGAAAGTGAAATCACGGCTCAAATTGCCGTTATTATAAACATCAATCGGTTCCCCTGCTAAAATAGCTTTAGTGAATTTAAATAAAGCCATATCCGGGCGTCCCCACGGGCCATACACGGTAAAAAAGCGCAAACCGGTTGTTGGCAATTGGTAGAGATGTGAATAAGAGTGCGCCATTAATTCATTGGCTTTTTTGGTTGCGGCATATAACGAAACGGGATGGTCTGTTGGCATATCCGTGTTAAACGGTGTTTGCTCCGTCATGCCATAGACTGAGCTGGATGATGCATAAACTAAATGTTTGATTTTAGCTTGGCGGCAACCTTCAAGAATAGCAAGATGCCCGCTAAGGTTACTGTCAGCATAAGCAAATGGATTTTGTAATGAATAACGGACACCTGCTTGAGCAGCAAGGTGGATCACGCGATCAAACCCTTCTTGAGTACAAAGTACCACAACTTTTTCTCTATCAGTAATATCAAGTGGGATAAAGCGAAAATGAGGATGTTGCTCAAGAATATGTAGGCGAGATTGTTTAAGCCCTTGGTCATAATAATTGTTCATATTGTCAATGCCAACAACATGATGACCATTATCTAACAAACGTCGACACAAACTAAAACCAATAAAACCCGCACAGCCAGTCACTAAGTATTTCATGTTAATTATCTTCTAGCATGGGATCATTCTTATCTTAGCGCCTTGAATAATCCGTTCGATGTTATTTACCATCATGCAACGCGAATGAATTCGAGTCTAGATAACCTGCAAAAATTGGCATGGTTTTACACAAGAAAAAGCAAACTTGGCGATTAAAAATACAAAATTTGATTTTATCGTCAACAAAGCGCTAAGAAATGCGCTATTTCATTTCGTGTTGGTGCGCCTGAAGGACCACTTTTGCTCACCACAATCGCAGCGACAAGATTCCCTAAATCAATAGATTCCGTTAATGATTTCCCTTGAGACATTCCCGCTAATACCCCCGCAGTATGTGCATCACCCGCCCCAATAGTATCAACAACTTTCACTTTATAAGCTGGGACAAAGATAGCAGGCTCATTCGGATGACATAGCCACGCGCCTTGGCTATCTAAACGAACAATTAACGTCATGCCATGGCGATTAGCATAATCTAGCGATTGCGGAACAATATCACCATCACCACAAAGAAAACGCGCTTCATCACGATTCAGTGTTAAAATTGTTCTATTTTTAGGTAATTGTGTCAGAAAAGTAGCCGAAAGTGCAGCAAGTCGTGGACCAAGATCTAAAACAAAAGTTTGTGTTGTACAATCATTCAACAACCATTTTTGTAATTCTTCACCTTGAGAACAACCTAACTCATAACCTGTCGCATAAATGATTGCATCATCAGGAATATTAAGCGCTTGTAATTCTGCTCTGCTCCAATGTTCTTCACAGCCGGGAATGGAAATAAATGTTCTTTCACCATCAGGTTCAGTTAATGCAAAACACCAACCATTATCTTGTGTCGAGCTAGTTAGGATAGGCTCAATATTAAGTGATAATAATGCTTGTCTGACTCGCTGTCCCCATTCCCCACAGCCAACTCTAACGCCATTAGTGATTGGAATTTGTAAGCGAGTTAATGCGCGGAGAACATTAAATGCACATCCACCAATTTGCCAACCATGATCTATCGCGGAAATATCTTCCCCTCGACGGGGAAGGTTTTCAACACTTAGAACGCGATCTCCGGCAGCCGCACCAATAACAACAACATTACGCATAATTATTTCTCAGCGACACGACTGAATATTAAATAAAGTCCATAAAGAACAAAACTTAATACAAATGAAAGTAGGATAGCTAAACTTGAACCTTCAAAAATGCCTGTTGCCCATGGCCCTTTAATAAACTCGTTATCACTCACCAGCAATCCTACGAGCGCGCCGAGTAACCAACACAGTAACGGGATCCAACGAATTCCTGCATTTTTTGCACCAAACAGTTGGTCAAATTCATAACCTTTACGGCTGCGTAGTACAGCATAATCCAGCATAAATACAGCTTCCCAAGCAGCGAGAAAAACACCGCAGAATAATAAGAAAGCAATAAAAGAATTAATAAATTCACCGGAAATAAACAAAATATAGATAGCAACGCCCATCACCAAGACGGCATCTAATGCTACAGCATAAACTTGGCGGATTTTAATCCCGATAGTCAATAAATTTAAACTTGCTGAATAAAGACTTAACACAGCAATGGTAATAATGCCGGCAGTTGCAGTCAGTAAATAAGGGATAGACATCCAGTTAGGAAGTTCTGAACCAATTAGGGCAATTGGATTTTCAGCAGAGGCAAGTTCAGGTAAGCGAGCAGAAAGTAGAATTCCGGTAAATAACAAAATAAACAGGGGTAGTGTCGCCCCAAAGGTTACCGCATTAAAAATGCCCGATTTTGATGAACGTTCACTTTGGTAACGGCTATAATCCGCTCCAGCTATCCCCCAACCAATTCCTGTTCCTGCGGCAATAATTGACACCGCAGGTAAAAAACCGGTTAGCCAGCTTCCTGAAGGCATAGATAAAACAGCGTGCCAGTCAGTTTGCCAGATAATATATAGCGCAGCGATTAACGTCATGGTACCGAAAATGCGTGTGATCCAGCTTTGCATCACAACAACAGTTGCTTGTCCCAACAAACTAATTGTTATGGCTAAGCCTGCAAATAGCACCATGCATACAATAGTTAATGCGATTGTATCGCCAAAACCCAGCACTTGAAAAAGTGCCTTAAGCGTCAAGGTACCGGTTATCATGTTGATAGCTTCCCAGCCCATCAATGTGATCCAGCTGAAAAAAGTCGGCGCAATATTGCCGGTTTTACCAAAAATGGCTCGGGAAAGTGTTAGGGTTGATGTGCGGCCTTTTTGCCCAGAAAGGCTGATATAACCCACTAAGGCAAAGCTGGCAATACCAATAACTGCGGCAAGTATAGATTGGAAAAAGGACAAGCGGAATGAAACGATAATCGCGCCGTACACAATGCCTAATATACCAATATTAGCGGCGGACCAAATCCAAAATAACTCTAGCGGCGTTGCGGTTCGTTCTTGTTCTGGTACTAGGTCTATCCCCGTATTTTCAATTTTCCAAGCTTCGTTTGTTTGTGGAGTGTCAGGTAATGCACTCATTCCACTCTCCTTAATGGCGTAAGGTGCTAAGTATTTTAGCGTATGAATGGAAATCTATATTATTAGAATTATTAATCAATGCAATCCATTCTTTAGGAAAAGCGTGAATACCTGATATAGCTCCCGAAATCGCTCCAGCCATAGCGCCTATGGTGTCCGTGTCCCCCCCCAGGTTGGCACAATATTTCGCACACATGACAGGATCACCATTGGTTAAATCAACTATGGCTAGAGCGCAGGGAATTGACTCTATCGTATCCATACCGGCTCCGACAAAATCGTACAGCTCCTTGAGTGCTGCTTTTGGAGAGTGGCCTTGCAACTCGCTAGCTTTCTCAAAGGCTAACGAAATTCGTCGACCTAGAGATGGGCTAAATGTTGAGGCGTATTGTGATTGCACCTCATCAGCAAGAATTGGAAGCTCTTTTTTAATTTGAGACCAGAGTGTATTTTCAATTGCTCGGCTAATTGCCCAAGCAATAACAGCCGCACCAGCAATCGCAATATCAGACTTATGGGTCGGAATACAAGCCGCCTCGACTTTCTTAATAAATTGTTTGCGATTTGTCGTTGATGCAACACATCCTACAGGCGCTATTCGCATTGCTGCACCATTAGTCACGCCATTTGAAACAATTTCATCAATGGGAATACCCGCTTGAATGGCTAGTAGAGATTGTTTAGATGTTGGCCCAAATATATTTTTATCAAACGCATTAATACGCTTTGCCCACACCAAAATATTTTGAGCAATCATCTTTGGTTCTACTACACCATTACAAGCAATGATGGCATCCATTAGCGCAATTGCTTGATGTGTATCATCTGTCACTTCTCCGGCTCGAAATCCGATAGCTGCGATATTCTCATCAGGCCCTGGCAAAAAAGAGTCTATCCAGCCAAAAAACTGTTGAATTTTATCTTGTCGCCATAGCTCAGAAGGCATGCCCATCGCATCACCTGTAGCCTGACCATAGAGGCAACCTAGTATGGCATCTTCAACATTGGATTTCGTTTTCATTGTGGCTCCCTGCACAATCCTTAACAACATTAATTATATTAGCAGCAATTAAGTCCAATACCAGTCCAATACGAAAAAAATAATGCCAATATAAGTCCATTCATTCTATTATTATAATTAATGTATCGACCAACTATCTGAAATTTCAGAGATTGCCACGCCCTCCTCCCACATTAATAAATTTTAATATTTGCATACAAAAAAATAGAAAATTTGAGTTGGTCATCTCGCATACTGTATTTAAAGTATTACTGATGCCATAATGCGGCGAGATATAAGCAAGTAACCATGAGTACGTTGAAATTTTACGGAAAAGAATGATGCAAGCACGCTTGATTGAATGGATAAAAAGCCAGTTAAACGCAAATTCTGCGATGCCACTGTATCATCAGTTACAGCAAGCTATTGAATCTGCACTTGAGAATAAAGTCATTCATTTTGGTGACTTTTTACCATCAGAACGCGATCTCGCACAGAAGCTAAATCTTTCAAGGGTGACAATTAGTAAGACAATGCAACTGTTGGAAAAAAAAGGTGTAGTTAGCCGCCAACAAGGTGTTGGAACACAAGTCACTAAATACCTAGGTTATTCCTTATCACAAGAAAGTGGCTTTACTGCTCAAGTGATAAAAGCGGGAGGAACCGTTACAACTCAATGGTTACTACGCGCTTTTATTGAAGCACCAGCAGATATTGCAGCAAAATTGGCAGTGCCTTCAGGCACTAACATTGCCCACTTAAAGCGTATTCGCATTGCGAATGAACAGCCAGTTTCTTATGAAAATAACTATATTCCAGAGCAATACCTTCCAGACCTGACCCAGCTAAATGATTCTTTATATGCTTTATGGGATTCTCAAGGAATCACTTTTGAGCATGTACAGCATAAAGTCAAAGCCATCAGCTGTAATGACGAGCAAGCGAATTGGTTAAACACGACCATTGGTGCACCATTATTGCTTGTTCAACAAATCAGTAAGATTCAAGATGGTATTATTATCGAATACAGTGAAATTGTCTGCCGCGGTGATATTTATGAACTTGAGTTCAACTCACCAACTTAATATCCGCAATACTACTCATCAATGAAATCCAAATTACGTCAAAAACATTATTTTAAGCAAAATAAAGAAAATTAGGTGATCTTAACCACGAACTTAACGCATATTGTGGCTTATATCTCTATTTATCTTTATGCTGTTTAGAGTCTTTTTTATTATTCAATCTAATGAGGTAGTTTATGCAAGTTTCAGCTCGTAACCAATTAGTCGGTTCAATTAGTGAAATTAAAGAAGGCGCAGTTAACAATGAAGTTATCCTATCTTTAGCAGATGGTGAAGAATTAACCACTGTTATTACTTGTGAAAGCTGTAAAACATTAAACCTTACTGTTGGAAAAGAAGCCGTTGCTATTATTAAAGCACCATGGGTTGTATTAGCAAAACCTGATTGTGGCCTGCAATTTTCAGCTCGTAACCAATTTAGTGGTAAAGTTACCAATATTATTGAAGGTGCAGTTAACAGCACAATCCATCTTGTCACAACGAAAGGTGTTGAACTTACAGCCATCATTACTAATGAAAGCTTACAAGATATGCAGTTAACGAAAGGTAATGATATTATTGCATTAGTTAAAGCTTCTAGCGTTATTCTCGCAACACGTAAATAATTATTAAAAATAAAGACTACAAAATCATAAAAATTCACTTCTTTTTACTCATTTTTTAATATAAGATTTACAAATCTAAAAAACACATTTTATTTATTGCATTAGCTTCCATAGGTAAATATATTTCATTATAATTATTCATTAAAAAAAATCACAAGCATTAATATATAATCATCATTAATTAATATAAAAAACGAAAATAAAACAATGGATAAATCATTTAATAAAATTGATAACATCAATCAATGTATAACGATAGTTCATCCTCATTCTAATAATATGGTAATAAACTTATTAGCAAAAAAAATAAAGCAGATTAAACCTATACAAGCATCTGAAGTAAAAAAATTTATTCCTTATGATCTTATCGGCATGACTATCTCACCCAACGTAGCACAAAACTTTAAAGATGAAATTAACTTCACCGGTACTGGACGTATTATTTCATTCAACACACATGTAATGTCTGAAGGGAAAATACAGTTATTATTAAAAAATAGAATGGAATCATTAAATAAAACCCCGCAAATAGCTACACATTGTATAAGAACACCAGGCGAAGTTATTATTAATCTAGCCAGTTTACTCGAAAAATACCGATTACCTAATTCAAATAAGCTAGAAATAGAAAACACATTGAAATATATATGGTTAGAAGGTATTTCACATAAACAAAAAATTAATAAAATTGCAAATGAAATAATTAACAAAACAAATAACAGCAAAGAGCTACACAATAAAATAAATAATATAACCAGTACATTAGAACACAAAAAATCAATAACTAAAAGAAATGATAATTATTATGGTAGATTATTTGAAACTGAATTATCAAAATATATAATTAATAATCCAAATGCGAACATGATAGATGTAAGAAATATCATTTCTGAGTTTATTATTGAAACGTTTAATACATTACCCTGGGATAAAAAAGTAAAAACATGTATACATATAGCCGATAATATGTATTCAGATCCCCCATCATGGAGACATAATATTGATTTAGCCAATGAATTTATAAGAAATGATACACCGGATAACTTTATTAAAATGGTTAAATATTCAGGTGAGTATTCAACACCTCTACTATTATCTATTGCTGTAAAATATTTAATAACTCGACGCAAAAAAGGCATTATTGGCGCAATGAGAAGAAAAGCGACTAAATATTATTACAAAATAATAAAACCTCAAAGAAGAACGCTGCCAACATGTAATCTTAATTATCACCTAAAAAACTCTCGATATGGCATATTACTTCCTCATCAAATATCGGCATCTTCAAATAAACTGAAATCAGGCATTAGACCGATAGATAAATATGCACTTCCGATCAACAATATCACTCAACATGATAAAGTCGCATTATCTCATGAAAGGGTGGTTGGAATCGGTATGTCTGGATCAGCAAATTTATTAAATACATTATTTAATGCACTCAAAGATAACAACAAACACTTTCCTATTGATGATGCTAAATTAGCAGCTGCTTCATGGTTAACCTACAGTGGTGGCCATTCATATAATGAGGCATATTCTGTATTTAATTCAACCCATAGTAAAGGTTTTAAACCATTATCATTTAATAATATTGCCCAGATAAACCAATTAAGTGAAAAGGCGGTCAATCATGCTTATGAGAAAGTCATCAAAGCATCAGTCAAACTAAATTATCCATACTAATGGAAGATGTGCCCTATTTTTAACCACAATATTGTCATCAAAAATAGGGCTTAGCGTTATTTTTTTATTGGCTTACTTGCCGCCTGTAAATCATGATAAATATAACGATGGTAACTTTCTAACAATTGCTTATCTTCACAATCATCTAATTTTCCATTACACAGATGGCGCATTTTAATATTGGCTTCATAAAATGGTGATACTTTTAAATTCGCCCGTTCGAGTAAGATCCCACCAAGAAATGCAATATCCGTCAAATTACCTGTTTTAATAGCCGTGTCTGACTTTAAATTATCGCGCAATGTAAACTGTGTGATAAATGCAGGATTATCAAACTCAAATTGATATTCATTTAAATTAATTCCGGGTTGATGATCGCCAAAATAGAGAAACATTAATGGTCGTTCGCGTTTTGACATAAACTCCACAAAACTTCTAATCGCACCATCTGATGTCGCTATTTTCTCCATATAATGACTAAATCCACCTGCCGCATTTTTGTTTTTAATTTTATCTTGCAGATTGTAATCATCACTATGGCTATCTTCGTAAGGCCCGTGTTCATACATGGTGAGTGAAAAAATAAAAATTGGTTTATCTGTCTCTTTAGATAAAATTTCTTTGGCATATTTCAACATATCTTCTGTTGTGATAGTCCATAAGTTATCTTGTAGTTTACCTGGATATCCAAGTTCTTGCGGTTGGATTATTTTATCTACACCCAACGTGTTATAAGCATAACCAGAATGGTATGCCCCACGATTAAAGGGAGTTAAAACCACGGTATAATAGCCGTTTGCTTTCATCTCTTTAAATAGGCTGTTATTAAGATGATCAACTATAAAATAAAAAACACCACTTTTTTGGGTACCAAAATCATCACTATTTAAGCCCGTTAACGCAGCAAATTCTGATATCCATGTTCCACCAGCAAATGTTTGAACTCGCATGTTACTATGAGCGATCAATTCTTTATCTTGTTGGAACATAAATAGGTTTGGTAAATTAGTTCCTGCAGGTAATTTATAAATATGCGGATTTACTGTAGATTCTTGTAATAACAACAAAATATCTGGCTTCTCTGATAATTCAGAAGTAGGTAATGATATTGCAGCAGCTTGTTGCAAAAAGTAATCTGATGAACCATTAATTTGTGGTGCTGAATAAGCAGATTTATGGAATGACATCACAAGGTTAGTAACTGTCCCTTTCCCCTTAGGTAAATTATTTGTCCATTGAGTATAATAATGTGACGATGCAAAACTAGCACCAAAATAGCCACCCACACTTAAGCAAATAGCAAGAATTCGCCAAGCATAAGACTTTTTAGAAGCGACTAAACGCCAACTGACAATTCCGTTAATAATTAATAGAAGCACCAACCCAATAATAGCCAATCCAGCTAACCAATAATGGCTTAATGTGCCCATATTCTCTATATCTGTCATCACCTTGAGATCAGAATAGAATAACTGTTCTTTATAGTAATGAACCTTAAGCTGATTGAGAAATTTAATAATAATGAATAAGGTGCCCGTGACGACAAGAGAAAAAAGCCATCTTGCCGTGAGGAAATAGATCGCCCCAAAAATGACGGCAAATACACTTATGGAAATTAATGCGGGGTAAATGAAACTGCTTTTTTCAAAAACTAAAATAAAAGAACCCAGTAAGATCACTAGCAAATAAATAATAGAAACAACTCTTTTCATCAGGTTTACCATTCATCATGTAAAAGCTGATACCTTTGTTACAAATGATAATCAAAAACGCTATCGGCTTGTAACTCGTTTATACTGACTTTTTATTCGGTAAAAATACCTTTATCACGTAAAAAATGCGCATCGCCTTTGCGCCGTGTAAAGCCACTTTTATCAAAAAACTCAAGAAGTTGAACGGCTAATTTACGCCCAACACCTAATTCATTACGAAAATCAGCGACACAAATTTCACCTTTTTCTGCACAATAATGCTGAATTAATCCGGCAAATTGTTTTATTTGCTCACTGCTATAATAGCGATCACGAACAATTGCTGTTACGAGTCCCATTTGTGCGGCTTTTTTCATCACACGTCGAAGAATATCTTCTTCATAACCCGTTTTTTTAGCGAGATCCCGAACCCACCAAGCCTCTGTTTGTGGGAATAAAGGAATGACCTGTTGCCAAATTTGTTGCTGATTCTCATCAAAAGCTAAACCATGTTGTGGAGCATGTAGCCAACCACGAGTTTGTTTAATACTGCCTTCATCAATTAGGTCATTAATCAATTTATAGGCTAATGGCTCACTCATTGTGGGCAGTGCCATTCGCTTTAATCGCGCTTTGCTAACGCCAATTTGGTCACTGTGCGTTTCATGAAAATCACACAATATTTGTACTAATCGCTCTTTAGCAACTTTTGCCTTAAACTCGGATAAAACTAAAGTGCCAACACGTACAATCTCAACTTGCGAAAGTAGCGTATCAATAGCTTCTAATGTTAACTGGCTAGCCCAACCGTAACTATTCAGATCCAGTTCACCTTGTGGCAATAATAATTTTAGATGTGTTAATTCATCAGTCGCATTACATAAGCGACATAGCCATTCTAAAAATTCGGGTAGCCTTTTACCCCGGCGCGGAGAAGTTAAACGAATCACTTTTGCAGATGCGAGTGTTTCTTTTGCACCAATATCGCGAATAATCAGTCTATCGTTATCAACTAGCCACAATGGCGTATCAAGAATAAGCTCAGCTAATAATGGTGTCTCACCAATATCTGTTAATAAAGATACTCGCCCTGTAATATGGCTTGCTCCATGGTATAAATGTACAGGTTGCCAATGCTTGATGACTGAATCACATGTTAACTCAACAATCACTCTTGTTGCTGCCATAAATGGCTGCTGAGATAACAACCAATCCCCACGGGTAATCCCTTCTTTACTGATATCTCCCACGAGATTTAAAGCAACGCGATCTCCTGCTAAAGCATATTCTGCCGGTTGGTTTTGTCGATGGATCCCTCTAACTCTGACTGGTGTATTCGAGCCAGTAAGCCACAGCTCGCTACCAACAGAGATTTGTCCCGCCAATGCGGTTCCTGTGACAACAATTCCTGCACCTTTAACATGAAATACGCGGTCGATTGCTAATCGAAAACGCTGCTGTGTATTTTGATGAACGGATGATTGTTGGTGTAACTGCTGTAAACAGGTGCGTAACAGCTCAATACCTTGATTATCAATAACTGAGGTGACAAACAGGGGAACATCCTGCCAACCTTGTCGGCTTAATTCATCAATAACGTGTTCTGTCACCCGAGCAATTTGCTCATCATCAACGCGATCAGCCTTAGTCAAGATTGCGGTAATATTTTGGCATCCAGCCAAACGTAAAATGGCTAAATGCTCACGTGTTTGCGCCATCACACCATCATCACATGCAATAACCAATAAAGCATGATTAACACCACCAACCCCAGCCAACATGTTACCTAAAAACTTTTCATGTCCAGGAACATCAATGAAACCAATTGAACTACCATCAGCTTGAGGCCAATAAGCATAGCCCAAATCAATGGTCATCCCGCGCTTTTTCTCTTCTGGTAAGTGAGCCGTATTCACACCCGTAACGGCTTGAATTAAGGATGTCTTACCATGATCAACATGGCCTGCCGTTGCAAAAATCATGAGAGAAGTACCTGTAATAAGCTGTGTTCATCATCGAGACAACGTAAATCAAGCCACAATTTCCCCTCTTTAAGTCTGCCTATTACAGGCTGTGGTGATTGACGCCAATGCTCTGCAAGTTGAGCCAGTGAATAGCCATGTTTTTCTAAAGGTGAAAAAGTAATGGCATAACTTGGTAGCCTATCAACAGGAAGTGAGCCACTACCAATTTGTGATTGGCATTGTTCTATTTCAACAATAAAATTGTCACCATAAAAAGCTTGTAATGGTACAAGAATCCGCTCTGCGCGTGTCTTTATCTCTTCTGCATCACGGGTCAACCAACGTAATGTCGGTAACTCAGAGACAAGTTTTTCAGGTGTAAGATATAGCTGTAAAGTCGCTTCTAAAGCCGCTAATGTCATTTTATCAGCACGCAAAGCACGTTTAAGAGGGTGTTTTTGAATGGCTTCAATCCATTTTTTCTTACCAAGAATAATACCAGCCTGCGGGCCGCCTAACAGCTTATCGCCAGAAATAGAGACTAAATCAATGCCTTGAGCAAGATAAGTATGTGGCATGGGTTCAACAGGTAGCCCGTATTTACCCATATCCACCATTGAACCGCTGCCCAAATCAATCGCTGTTGGTAGTTGATATTGCTGACCTAATTGAGCCAATTGTGCGCCATCAACTTCTGCGGTAAAACCTTCAATGCTGTAATTACTGGTATGAACTTTCATCAATAATGCCGTATTTTCATTGATGGCGTGTTCATAATCACGTAAATGAGTTCGGTTTGTTGTACCCACTTCAACCAGTTGGCAACCAGCTTGGCTCATCACATCAGGCACACGAAAAGCACCACCAATCTCGACAAGTTCACCGCGAGAAACTATGACTTGCCGACCTTGTGCCAAAGTGGCGAGTAACAAAAGAACAGCCGCCGCATTATTATTCACAATACAAGCATCTTCAGCGCCTGTTAATTGGCACAGCAAATCAGCTAATGGGCGATCACGATGTCCACGCGTTGCACCATCGAGTGAATACTCCAAGGTGACAGGAGAGCTCATTACTCTACTCACCGCAGTCATTGCCGACTGTGCCATTACCGCCCGTCCAAGGTTAGTATGTAAAACGGTTCCAGTTAAATTGAAGACAGACTTTAATGCGCTTTCTTGCATAGCATCATGATTTTGTACTAGCTTAGCTCCCCAATTATCGTGCCAACTTGGTAATGAACCTTGCTGTTGAATACATTCACGTGCTTGTTCTTGCATGCTACGCAAGTTCTCAGTAACCCAATGCAATCCTGATTTTTCGACCAAGGCCTGAACATCACTGAGCTGTAATAGTTTATCGATTGATGGAAGTTGACGATAAAGGGACGCATTAGAGTCTGGCATGACAATTATTCTCTTCTCAGTTACTTTTCACCAGGAAATAAAAATGGGTTGATGCTACTACGCGCAAAGCCTTCTTCTTCCATACGAGCATCAAGGATAATAGACGCTAAATCATCGGCAACAGCTTCAACATTAACCTCTTTTTCTTGGTACAAGATTTTCAGATAACTTCCGCAATCACCACAGCTTTCTGCTTTTACTGCCGCATTTTCATCATCCAATGACCAATAATTGAGGTCACGAGTCTCTTCGCAATTACTGCATTTCACTCGCACCATATGCCACTCGGTTTCACAAAGATTACAGTGCAAATAACGCAGCCCTTGAGATGAGCCAATCTGAACAATACTTGAAACCGGCATGCTATGACAAACTGGGCAAAAATGGCGATGATCGCCCTCTTCTGCTCGAGCTTTACCGGGAATTTGTGCTGCCATTTGCGCCCAATAAACAGATAATGCAGCCCAAATAAACATTGATTTATCGGCAGGCACTTTTTCAAATTGTTCATTAAGCAATGCGGAAGCCATTACTTTTAACTCGCTATCAGATTCTTTCGATAAATTTTCGAGTGTAGAACGCACCGTTTCTGGTACCACTGGCAATAGCTCAGCAATAATTGATTGCAAGATTTTGTGCCAATGATGCGTACGTGGAAATGTTTTTGTATCAAGCGGAGGTGTATTGGTTGCTGTCGCATGAGCCAATACAGCATTCATATCCATTTCTAGTGGATTATCAAATTGCGCACTATTTTGCGCCATAGCAACATCCGCGGCAAAGTTAAGATAATCTGCAAAAGGATGCTCGCCAATTGCGAGTTGTTTTAATCTTTCAGCTCGTCGTTGGTACAGGTTTTTCAGATTTGGGAATAGAACTGGAGGGATAAAACCAATTCCTTTTTCTTTTAACCTTTCTTGTCCTAAATCTTCTTTAGGGACGATACGAATACCCATATCATTGCTCTCTTTTATATTTAAAACGACGACTCATTATAAGTTATAGGAGATAATCATCTCATATTCTTAAAACTACACTATTCCATATTATGCTAATTTGTACAAAATTGCTGTTATCCTGCTAACAAATAGGATGTTATTACGTCATTAACGGATAGATAGAAACCACTAAATTAATGACTTGATATTAAGCAAAAGGAATACGATAAGGAAATAAGGAGTGATTAAAGTGGAAAATAACACGTTTGAGTAAACCAGATACATTAATATTGTATCTGGTAATATTGTATCTGGTTTTTTAAACTCAACTAATTTGAGTCAATAATGATGTTTTTATCTTCTCTTGATAAATGATGCCCCATTGTAAAGATCAAGCACAGCGGTACTAATGTCATTAATAAAGCATATTCTCTCGCGTAATCGGCAAGCATTGCCATCATAAATGCGCCACCCGCAAAGCCAAATAATGTCAAAAAGTAGCAATAACTTTTATAAAGTGCTTCTCTTCTTTCTTGGCCTTTAAATGCCACTGATTCCGCTAAAGAGCTAAAGCCAAGTTGGACATTTAATGTCACTGCAATATTTCCATATAACATTCCATTGATTTTATGGAATGCATTACCTTGCATACCCGCAATAAATGATAATGCCCATACAGCATGGAAACCGCTTGCTTCTACTTTAAAGAAGTAAATGTAGGCAACAAGTAAAATCAGTAAAATAATCTCTAATGAAAGTAGCGTAAATGTCCACGTTTTTTCATTCGTATTATAGCGGTATCTCAACCATGCTAGGATCATCGCACCAGCACCAAAAGAGATAATAGCGATAACATAAGGTATCACCGCAGCTAGCCCATGTTTCGCAAATTCATAGCCCAGCATAATAATGTTACCAGACTGGAACGTAGCAAAAGATTTCGTTGTAAAGAAAGCATAACCATCTAGCATTCCTGAAGTAATTGCTAGCAAGAAAGCGATTGTTGGTAATTGCATAAATGGAATTTTGGATACAGGTGTTGTCATGAAAATTAAACCTTTTTTGGTGTATTTGAATTATTATCCGACTGGCTTAATCGGCTAATTACAGTCGTAAAATAGACTGTAAAGATTGGGAAAACGGTCATCCCTGTTGCAGCAAGTATTGTCGTGACCACTTTTCCTGCTGTCGTAACGGGGATAATATTTGATCCCAATGTTGTTACTGTCATTGCTGCCCACCAAATAGCATCACCATAGTTTTTCACATCGGCATTGCTACCTCTTTCAAAAATGAAAAACATCAAGCTAATAAAGTAAACAATTGCGAATAACAGCAAAATATATGAGAGAAATAGTGCAGTAGAGTTTCTCTTCACTATCATCGTCATTAACATAATAAGAGCCGCACCACCTCTAAATAATGGGATAAAACGGATGAGGTAGATTTGCTCTTGAGTAAATTGAATCGAGGTATAATCGAAAATGCTTAAATAAGGTATCGATAAAAATATAACGATTGAATATTTAGCTATAAACTTCTTTTTATTTTCCGATAGAAAAAAGAAAATAAAAAAGTCTACTGTAAAATAAATACAAATCCAAAATTGGATATCAAAATAAATTGAATGTGCCATGAATGGGTCATGGCGAAAAGTTTCAAGAGAGATACTAATAATTAAAATTATAGACGCAATAACACCGAAAAAATGCAATGTTTTTATCAGAGCTTCCTTGCTATGTGTTTTTTGTGTTTGCGATATAGTCATGGTTTATATTATATATATGATATTTTACAGTCTGAAATTTAACCGATATTATCGGTGTTTTAAAAAATATTGCGAGTCACATCGAATACAATCAAGGTAATTAGATTGAGTTGTCTAACAAAAAACGAATATTTATCGAGAAAAAACTTAAAGTAGTATTGCTAAAAATACGATAATTCAAAATAAAGCAAAAGTATGTATTCACACATCGCTATTACTTTGATGAGAAGTATTCACACATCAATACCCTAAATAATTCGTGCCACAGCTAGGCGACAAGTAAAGCTATCCCAAGGAGCATAGACTTGGGTAGCTGCACGCAGTCAACAACGCTGTGGCGCGAAGAATGACGGGTATTATTTGGTTAAGGGAGGAAACCAAATAGCCTGTTGCCCGCTAATCAAACGTTCCTGATTAATCCAGGTAAATGGCGCCGGCACCTGAGTTTGCAATCTGACCTCTGGAGCACCACGATCCGCCGTTAATGTTGGCGTTAATACCACTGGTTCTGGCCCATAAATCCCTGCTGAAGTGAAATCTTTATCACTTCGACCACCACAGACTACCCATAGCTGATGCATAGTTGCTGTCGCGTATGGGATAAAATCTGCTCGGTCTGTTGGTGGGTTATCAACTGAATATAAGTGACTTGCTATTTCTACGCGTAAATCACTTGGCAGACCTGCTGGCGCTGCAATAATATCTGCACGCTGTGTGCTATATAAGCCGCCTAATTCAACCACTTCTAATTCATGCGCTACCGCTAATGCTATGCGTCCAATTGGCGTGACTGTTACACTAATCGATTGTCCAGCACTTGCCCAGCCCTGATCGCGTTCATTAAGATGTGTTGCACGGTATCTTGCAAGAATTTCACCTGCTGGCCCTGCTAATACAACGGTATGATATAATTTATCGACATCAATTTCAGGGTAACTTCCTACTACGTAACCTTTCCCTTCTGCAGCAATTTTGCATAGGCTTTGCTCAAAATCACCACCTTGCTTCTCTGCTTTAGACAAAACAATATTTGGGTCATTGGTGTAAGGCAAACTTGATAATTCTGGTAATACTAATAGCTCGTTTTCACCTACTTTTACTTCTGTCAAATTAGAAGATGCTTTATCCCATTGCGCCGCGATTAATGTCGTTTTAGCAATGTGAGTTGTTGCATTAATATCAGTTGGGCTACGATGCAAAGCTAACGTAGGAAAATATAGCTCAGGACGGCGTTTCGCCAGCATTGATTCACGCTGCTTATCAGCTTCATCAAGGTCGATAGTTGCTGTGAAAATACCATTTAGGCCAGGTTCTAACTCAAGAGGGCTGACTACAGGCGCTTGAGCAACTTTATGGCCAGATGGAGACCATACACTTGAGCCGCCATTATAATAGAGTTGACCCTTGGTGATTGGGTTAGTTTCAATGCCACTACGAGTTGCACAAATCACCCACATCCCATTGAAAGCACTCATATGTTGCACATGAGCAACCGTTGAATGGTCACCTAACATTTCGGCTGGGCTTGCATTTGGCATCATACGGTCAGATACCGAATGCCAACCAATAATTTGTGCACCTTCTAATGCTGCTAATCTGACATATTGCCAATAAGTATCATCATAACAAATAAGCAGGGCAATACGGCCAATTGGCGTATCAAAGGTTTTGACGCCTGTATTACTCGGTGCAAAAACTTTTTGATCCTGAGAATTTAAACCAATTTTACGGTATGTCCCAATAATCTCTTCAGGCCCCATTAATACTGCGGAATTATAAGCTAATCCTGTTTTTGTATCACGCTCTGCAATCCCAACGCTCATATACATGCCCGTACTTGCTAATATAGGTAAAATAGCAGCGGTGGTTTTTCCGGGGATGGTATCTAAATAAGGTGCTAATTCCGTTGAGTCAGAAAATAAATAACCACTCACAGCCGTTTCCGGGAACACTGCATAATCAACACCTTGAGCTGCGACTTTTTCTACTGCTTCTGCCAAGCGACGAATATTACCGTCTAAATCACCCCAAGCAGGAATAAAATCTACAGCTGCGACTTTACTTGTTTTTTTAATTTGTACCTGACTCATATTATTTATCCTTATTGAATAATAACCTTGCTAATATCAAGAATAAATCTGGGAATAATCACCGATTATTTTTAATGAAAAAATTAAGCAGTAACAAACACCCTCATAAATTAATAAGGTTATTAGATAATATTAAATATCAATTTAAGATAATCTTAATTGGAAAATATAAGCTCAATGGTTTTATTTCATATTTTTACTATTGAGCTTATTTTTTCTAAATTACATTTTTTTGTTTCATCGCCGTTATTTGTTCATCACTATAACCAAGCTCTTTTAATACTTCGTTATTATGTTGACCTAATAAAGGTGCACTTTTTATTTCAGGCGTAAATGCTGAAAACTTCATAGGGCAACCAACGGTTAAATAACTTCCGCGTTGAGGTTGTTCAACTTCAACAATAGTACCGCTGTCTCGTAATGATTTATCATCAATTATTTCCTTCATACTCAAAACAGCAGAGCAAGGCACACMRAATTGATCGAAATAATCTGTTAATTGATGTTTATCTTTATCTTTTGCAATATCTTCAATAGCATCCCAAACGTCTTGAATATGACTGACTCGGGCTTCTGTTGTTATAAAGGCGGGATCTGTTTTCCATTCTGGTTTACCTATGGCATCACAGGTATTTTCCCAATTATGATCTTGATTGATAAAGTAAATATAAGCATTCGGGTCTGTATCACTGCCTTTGCATTTTAACATAGTACCCGGTTGACCACCGCCACTCGCATTACCACCACGAGGAACTGCATCACCAAATGTACCATTAGGATATTGAGGATATTCTTCTAAAAAGCCGAGTTTTTCTAATCGCTGTTGGTCACGTAATTTAACACGACACATATTTAAAACCGCATCCTGCATCGACATAGTGATGCGCTGACCTTTGCCCGTTTTTTCTCGATGTAATAAAGCGGTCAATAATCCAATAAGAAGGTGCATTCCTGTATTACTATCACCTAAAGCAGCAGCACTGACAACGGGAGGACCATCAGGAAAGCCAGTTGTTGATGCCGCACCGCCCGCAGATTGAGCCACATTTTCATAGGCTTTTACATCTGCATAAGGCGAGTTTTCATTAAAACCTTTAATTGAGCCAAAAATAAGGCGCGGATTGAGCTCCTGAATATGTTCCCAAGTGAAACCCATATGATCAATTGCACCTGGATGGAAGTTTTCAACTAAAATATCAGCTTGACGGATTAACTTCTCCATCACTTCTTTACCTTCAGGTGTTTTTGTATTCAACTCTAATGAGCGTTTATTACTATTGAGCATAGTAAAATAAAGTGCATCAACATTCGGAATATCTCTCAGTTGATTTCGAGTCACGTCACCAACACCCGGACGCTCTATTTTAATCACATCCGCCCCAAACCAAGCCAACATTTGGGTACAAGATGGTCCAGATTGTACTCCCGTAAAATCCAAAACACGGATCCCGTCAAGTGGTAATGGATAAGTCATAGTGATCCTTTGATTTTCGGCTAATAAAACAAAGTGGGGACAAATCATGCTGTTATCCCACTTTGTTTATAGTATTAATTTCCTATTGATGCTTTTTTATACATTGCGTCATGACACAAGCCGAGCAATATAAATCCATAATGGTGCGGCGATAATAAACCCGATAACACTGACCGCGAGTGATGCAGTCCCTGTTCGGGTATAAATACCAAATCGACTCGCAATAATCGTGCCTGAGAATGCAGGAGGAAGCGCACCCGCTAAGACCATCATTTGAAGTTGTTCAGATTCCATATGAAATAGCAGGCCTGCGATTAACATTAACGCGGGCATTAAAACAAGCTTCAGCATGGTGTTATAAATAATTTCACCATCAAATTCGAACTTATTGGCAGCTAAAGTCAGTCCCGCAGCAAATACCGCAACCCCGGAGTTTGCTTTAGCGATTAAGTCAAAAGTCGGGTCCCAAACATCTGGAATTTTGATACCAACAAGCACTAAGACTGTCGCTAAGATAGGTGACCATACCACTGGCTCTTTAAATGCAGAGATCAGCGATTGCATACCACTACCACCTTTCCCACCATTAGCACTTGATGGATTAAGTAAGAACAGCCCAATAGGAATGGTAATCGCATTGACGATAATTGAAATAATGGCAACAACAAGACCTGTTGAAACAGTATCACCGTAAATTGGATCTAAAACCGCAAAACCGAGAAACCCAATTGTTGGTGAACCTGCAATTAAGGCACAAACAGCCGCTTCAGGTCGGGAATGTTTAAAGAATTTTTTGCAGCTAAAGAAGGTAAAAAAGAAACACAGTAACAGTACAACTAATGAAATAATCGTGAGTTTCATGTCGGCAAAAATCATGTCACGATTAGCGCGAACTAATGAGACAAATAGTGCCGCGGGTAACGCATAGTTTAATACGAGTTTATTAAATGCTTTGGCTTGGTCATCAGTAAACACATTTCGTCTACCACTCACATATCCCAATACCATGATGATAATTATGGGCAATAAATCGCTCATAAATATCTTAAACATAAAATCAGCCATCAGACTCACCTATTTTTGGCATAAACAACCCCACGCCATTTGATATGCACCGGAATTTGAGCCACAACAAGGATCACTGTGGCTCAAATTCTTTTGGATATCGCAAAATGACGCGATGATGATTTAATTTTTTATTTCGTTAAGAAATGATCAGTTTTTCACTACAGATTTTGGGTTTAAGTTGCCAATATGACCACTTTCTGTCCCAACCGCTGGGTCGATAACCACGTTAATTAATGTCGGTTTACCTGATGTTAATCCTGCTTTTAATGCTTGCTGGAGTTCATCTGGCGTGGTTGCGTTATACCCAACTCCACCAAAAGCCTCGATCATTTTGTCATAACGTGCACTCGCCATTAAAACTGTTGGGCAAGGGTCTTTATCACCGTGAAGGTTTACACCATCACCACGGTAAATACCGCCATTATTGAAAATGAGTACAGTGACTGGCAGTTGGTAGCGACAAATCGTCTCAATTTCCATGCCGCTAAAACCAAATGCACTATCACCTTCAATGGCAACTACAGGCTTACCACTTGTGACAGCAGCACCGACGGCATAACCCATACCAATTCCCATCACACCCCATGTACCGCAATCTAAACGCTGGCGAGGTTGATACATGTCAATGATATTACGAGCATTATCAAGGGTATTTGCCCCTTCGTTCACCACATAAACATCTTTATGGTCAACCAAAACATCACGAACTGCGCGTAATGCATTGAAATAGTTCATTGGGGAAGTATCAGTATTGAGCTTAACAGCCATCTTCGCGCTATTAATTTTCTTCTGCTCATCAATACCAGCCATCCATTCACTTGGTGATTTAACCGGAATGGCTTTCAAGCCAGCCAATAAAGCTTCAATACTGGAATAAATATCTCCCACAACAGGCGCAGCAATTGGGCGGTTACTATCAATTTCTGAAGGCTCAATATCTAATTGAATAAATTGAGTATTCGGTGACCAATGTTTACCTTTACCGTGGTCAAGTAGCCAATTTAAACGCGCACCCATCAGAACAACAACATCTGCATTTTCAAGGGCATGAGAACGTGCAGATGCCGCAGATTGTGGATGATCATCAGGCAATAGGCCTTTTGCCATTGACATAGGTAGATAAGGAATACCTATTGTTTCAATAAATTGACGAATATTTTCATCAGCTTGTGCATAAGCTGCACCTTTACCCAAAATAATGAGTGGGCTTTTGGCATTAGCAAGCAACTTAAGCGCTTTCTCTACAGATTCAGGTGCAGGCAACTGGCGTGGAGCAGGATCTTCAACTTTAAATATCGTTTTATCCGCGGCATCTTTATCCATAACGGCAGCTAAGACTTCCGTTGTTAAATCAAGATACACACCACCTGGGCGACCTGAGACGGAAGCTCTGATTGCACGAGCTAAAGCAATTCCCAAATCTTCGGGTTTATTCACACGATAAGAAGCTTTAACAAATGGCTTCGCCGTATTCATTTGATCTAATTCTTCATAGTCGCCCTGTTGTAGGTCGATAATCGCCCTATCACTAGAACCACTAATTTGGATCATAGGAAAACCGTTCGTTGTCGCATTAGCGAGTGCTACCATGCCATTTAAGAAGCCCGGTGCAGAAACGGTAAGACAAATGCCGGGTTTTTGAGTCAAGAAACCGCTAATTGCCGCTGCATTTCCTGCTGATTGTTCATGACGAAAACCAATATAACGAATACCTTCAGCTTGAGCATGTCTCGCCATATCCGTTACTGGAATACCAACCACGCCATAAATTGTGTCGATGTCATTCTTTTTCAGCGCATCAACAATAATATGCATACCATCTGTCAGGTTTTGAGTTTGCTCAGTAGACATGTCCACCTCATAACAATGTCGAAGGAGCTTGTGACACAAGCTCCTTGATTTTCATTTAAGATTAAATCGCTTTATTTGCACGCATAGAAGCAATTTGCTCTGCGCTGTAACCCAATTCTGTTAGGACTTCATCTGTATGTTCGCCTAACAGTGGAGCACTTTTAATCTCAGGTGTGAAAGATGAGAATTTCATTGGGCAACCAACAGTGAGGAAAGTCCCACGTTTTGGTTGTTCAACTTCAACAACACTGCCGCTATCGCGCAATGTTTGGTCATGAGCAATTTCTTTCATACTCAATACTGGCGCACAAGGCACACCATACTTACTTAAGTAAGCAACAGCTTCGTGCTTATCTTTGTCAGCAAGGAATTTTTCAATTTCAGCAAAAATATCAAAAATATGGGGTTGGCGTGCTTGAGGAGTATTATAAGCTGGATCATTTGCCCACTCAGGTTTACCAATAGCAATACACGTTTGTTCCCAATCTTGTTCTTGAATAGTGAAATAAATATATGCGTTCGGGTCTGTTTCCCAGCCTTTACATTTCAAGATCCAACCAGGTTGACCACCACCACCCGCATTACCACCACGAGGAACAGCATCACCAAATTTACCATTTGGATATTGTGGATACTCTTCAAGATAACCCACTTTTTCTAAACGTTGTTGGTCACGCAATTTAACTCGGCACAAGTTCAGTACAGCATCCTGCATTGACATCGTAACGCGCTGGCCTTTGCCTGTTTTTTCACGATGTAACAACGCAGCTAACAAACCAATTAACAGGTGCATCCCCGTATTACTATCACCGAGTGCTGCTGCACTCACTAATGGTGGGCCATCCCAAAAACCAGTTGTAGATGCGGCACCGCCCGCGGCTTGAGCCACGTTTTCATACGCTTTAACATCAGCGTAAGGAGAGTTTTCATCAAATCCTTTAATTGACCCGAAAATTAGGCGCGGGTTAAGTTCTTGGATATGTTCCCAAGTAAATCCCATATGGTCGATAGCACCAGGGTGGAAGTTTTCAACTAAAACGTCCGCCTGTTTGATCAACCTTTCCATAACCTCTTTGCCTTCTGGCGTTTTGGTGTTTAGCTCAACTGAACGTTTGTTACTATTTAACATCGTAAAGTAAAGAGCATCGACATCAGGAATATCTCTTAATTGGTTGCGGGTGACATCACCCACACCAGGGCGCTCAATTTTAATTACATCAGCCCCAAACCACGCTAGCATTTGAGTACAAGATGGCCCTGATTGTACTCCGGTAAAATCGAGTACTTTAATACCTTGTAAAGGAAGATCCATGAATTACCTCATTATTTAGCTATCGTAAATAGAGTGTCGTTTTTATTTAGCTGTGGAGTAACTCTAATTATTAAAAAAGAATTATTATATTTAGATTGTTTTTTATAGATTTGCTTTAATTAAAAATTAGTTTATACCATTATAATAAATATAGCATCGAATGTCTAGGTGGGTGTTATTTCTAGCATTCACAACAATAATATTCTCATTAACTCATGACTCTTAGTCATTAAAACTATTTAAACCCGATTAAAGGATAAATAATTATTAACGTCATCTAAAAGCGATACACAATAAATCATAATAAGAACAAATGATCATCTTATTTAAATTCTCTTATTTAGATTAATTAAATTAAACCTCTTCTGTCAATCTACATAAAAAGACTACGATATAAATTTATTTTCAATAAAATTCAGTATATTATGATTTTTAAATGAATTTGTACTTTGTATAGTTAAATATAAATCAACAATGAATGTATTATTATTGAATTATATTTGAATGTTATTTATTTTATATTTAAGCTAATAATCATCTTATTAAGACATTTAATTCACTATAAATTGATATTAGTAGCAAAAATATATAATGCAAATATAAAAACATTTAACACAAATTAAATTAATTTGTAATCTAATATTATATAAACAACTCAAATTAACAGTTCACAAAAAATATACATAGATAAAATAATGTAAAAAAACATTAAAATAAATGACAAATACAAAAAACCCACAAGAAATATAATAAATTCCTTGTGGGTTGATTTTTCTATATTACCCTTTCGGGCTATCAGCAATTAAAAAATTAATTTTTCTCTTGCTGCTGTTTTTTCTGCTCTTGTTCTTGCTTTTCTAGCTGCTGTTTTTCTTTTTCAATAATTTGGCGGTACCAAAGTGGGTGGTGTTGCTTTGCCCAACCACGAGTCACCCAACCTTCAACCATTGCGCGAATGGAACCTTTAATCCAAAAGGCAGCATACGCGTGAACAATAATCATAATGATTAAAGCAATTGCAGACAGTGAATGCACAATAATAGCTGCACGATAAATTGGGATTGAGAAAAAATCCGCAAAATAAGGGCGCCACATAATCACACCACTCACAGCAAGTAAGATTAAGCAAATGGAGACGATCCAATAAACCCCTTTCTGCCCGAGATTATATTGGCCAACATCTCCAACCTCTTTATTTGTCAGCACTTTACCGATATCTTTCGCCCACATCAGATCACCTTTGGTGATAAAATTGTGATGAAAATAACGGAAAAACATAAAGAGGAATAACAGGAACATTGCTGTACCCACAAAAGGATGAAGTATCCTTGCCAATTGTGGTGTACCAAATATATTCATAAACCAATTTAGTGATGGGAAAAAGAATCCCAATCCACTAATAGCCGTGAATAAAAAGCAGATCACAACAGCCCAATGATTAATTCGTTCAATCGGCTTATGGCGAATAATTTTATCACTATCCTGCGGTATCATTTTTTATCCTCCTCTTCGGTTGGTTTCGAAGTTTCGGAAGATGGTGGGCGTGGCATTTCTGCCAATGCTTCTTCTTCCTCTTTTTTGGAGACGCGGTTTGGACCAATGCCCACATAGTGGAAAATGGCCGCTGCAAAAGTTGCCGCAAAACCAACCGCCGCTAATGGCTTCCAGATGCCTTTCCAGAAAGTCACTGTTGGACTGATTGTCGGATTTTCTGGTAATCCATGATACAACTGAGGTTTATCCGCATGATGCAATACATACATCACATGAGTACCACCAACACCTTCTGGGTCATAAAGACCCGCATTGTTGTAGCCACGTGTTTTCAGTTCAGTAACACGATCAGCCGCCAGCGCTGTCATATCTTCTTTGCTACCAAAATGAATCGCACCTGTTGGACAGGTTTTGACGCAAGCAGGCTCTTGACCAACTTCCACGCGGTCTACACACAGCGTACATTTATAGGCGCGATTATCTTGCTCATTAATACGAGGAATATTAAATGGGCAACCTGCAATACAGTAACCACAACCGATGCAGTGCTCTGATTGGAAATCGACAATCCCGTTTTTATACTGAACAATCGCACCTTCTGAAGGACATGCCTTCAAACAGCCCGGATCATAACAGTGCATGCAGCCATCTTTACGGATAAGCCACTCAAACCTGCCGTTTTCTTCAACCTCAGAAAAACGCATCACCGTCCATGACTTTGCCGTTAAATCTAACGGGTTATCATAAACACCGACGTTAGTTCCAATTTTGTCACGAATATCGTTCCACTCAGAACACGCCACCTGACAGGCTTTACAGCCTATACAGGTGGTGACATCTATCAGCTTTGCCACTTCTTCCTTGTAGTCTCGCACCTGAGGTGGAGGCGTCAGGGAATTGGTGGCAGAGCGACGAATAATGTCTTGTGATTGCATTGACATAATTTATCTCCTTACACCTTTTCCACATTAACAAGGAATGCTTTAAATTCCGGTGTTTGTGTGTTGGCATCACCAACATAGGGTGTCAACGTGTTCGCAATAAAGCCTTTCACAGCTAAACCTTCAAAGCCCCAGTGGATTGGAATACCAATGGTATCAATATCTTTACCATTGACTTTCAACGTATGAATACGTTTCGTCACCACAGCTTTTGCTTTGATATAGCCACGTTTAGAACTTACTTTCACCGTATCACCTTGCTTAATCCCTTTTTCTTTCGCCAAGCGATCACCAATTTCAATAAATTGCTGTGGCTGAATAATGGCATTGAGCAATGCATGTTTTGTCCAATAATGGAAATGCTCTGTTAAACGGTAAGTTGTACCAACATATGGGAACTCCGTTGCTTTACCCATTTGTGCCCAGTCATCTTTAAAGACACGAGCCGCAGGGTTAGAAACGACGTTCGGATGTAATGGGTTGGTATCAAGTGGCGTTTCAATCGGTTCATAATGTTCAGGGAACGGGCCTTCTGCCATTTTATCCAATGCAAACAGACGCCCCATACCTTCAGGCTGCATGATAAATGGATTAACACCACTTCCCGGAGGTGCATTGCTGTAATCTGGTACATCCATACCAATCCACTTATTGCCATCCCACTCAAGGATTTGGCGATGTGGATCCCAAGGTTTACCCATTGGGTCAGCTGATGCGCGGTTATAAATTACACGACGGTTCAGTGGCCATGCCCAAGCCCAGCCTAATGTATTTCCCAGACCTGTTGGGTCAGCGTTATCACGGCGAGCCATCTGGTTACCTTGTGGCGTCCAGCTACCAGCAAAGATCCAGCATCCGCTTGATGTTGTACCGTCATCACGCAATTGCGCAAATGAGCTCAATAGCTCACCTTTCTTCACAATAACGTTGCCGTCAGTATCTTTCAGATCAACCAGCGCATAACCATTATTTTCTTTGGCGACTTCTTCAGGTGTTGGATTATCACGATCGAAGTAATTCCAAGTCATGTTCAGCACAGGTTCAGGCGTTGCACCACCTTCTGTCTCATAAAGCTTACGAATACGATGATAAATACCCGACAGAATTTCACCATCACTGATAGCTTCACCTGGGGCATCCGCACCTTTCCAGTGCCATTGTAGCCAACGAGCAGAGTTAACAATCGAACCATTTTCTTCAGCAAAACAGCAAGAAGGTAAACGGAAAACCGTTGTTTGAATGGTCGATGGGTCGACATCATTCATTTCACCATGATTTTGCCAGAAGTTAGATGTTTCCGTATTCAGTGGGTCAATCGTTACCAAGAATTTCAGCTTGGAAAGTGATTTAATCACTTTATTTTTATTCGGGAATGAAGCTAATGGGTTAAAGCCTTGGCAAATGTAGCCATTCACTTCACCTTTATCCATCATCTCGAAATAACGTAACACATCATAGACCTGATCCCATTTAGGCAACCAGTCAAAGCCCCAATCGTTTTCTCTTTGTGCTTTATCACCATAAAATGTTTTCATCATACTGACGAAAAATTTCGGGTAATTACCCCAATAGTTTACCTGACCCGGTAAGGTCATTTTTGGTGTATTGGCTGCCAAATAAGTTTCAAGCGTTGTTTGTTTCTCAGATGGCAAAGTCATGTAACCCGGCAGACTTTGAGATAACAGACCTAAGTCAGTTAACCCTTGAATGTTCGAGTGACCGCGTAGTGCGTTAACACCACCACCAAGCATACCCATATTACCAAGCAGTAATTGGATCATTGCCATGGTACGAATATTTTGCGCACCAATGGTATGTTGTGTCCAACCAAGTGCATACAAGAATGATGTTGTTTTATCTTTCGCGCTTGTTTCCGCTAAGTATTCACAAACTTTGAGGAAATCCTCAATTGGCGTACCACAAATATTTGTTACGACTTCAGGCGTATAACGGCTAACGTGCTCTTTCAGTAGATTTAATACACAACGTGGATGGGTCAGAGTTGGGTCACGCAATGCGAAACCATTCTCATCCATTTCATAATTCCAAGTCGTTTTATCATACTGACGTTTTTCAGCGTCATAACCTGTAAACAAGCCATCTTCAAAGCCATAATCTTCGCGAACAATGAGGCTCGCATTGGTATAAGCTTCGACATATTCTTGTTGGATTTTTTTGTTATCTAATAAATATTTGATAACACCAGATAAGAAAGCGATATCAGTACCAGAACGGATAGGCGTGTAGAAATCCGCCACAGCCGCTGTACGGGTAAAGCGTGGATCAATAACAATTAATTTCGCGTTATTATGAATTTTAGCTTCCATCGCCCAGCGGAACCCAACTGGATGCGCTTCAGCCGCATTTCCACCCATAACAACAAGCAGGTTGGCATTTTTAATATCAACCCAGTGGTTGGTCATCGCACCGCGACCAAATGTTGGAGCAAGACTTGCTACCGTTGGTCCGTGTCAGACACGCGCTTGGTTATCCACGGCAAGCATGCCGAGGGAACGACTAAATTTTTGTGAAACAAAACCTGTTTCATTACTCGCAGCAGATGCACAAAGCATCCCGGTTGTTAACCAGCGATTAACCGTTACACCATCTTGATTTTCTTTTATAAAATTGGCATCGCGGTCTTCTTTCATCAACTTGGCAATGCGGTCAAAAGCCTCATTCCAAGAGATGCGTTTCCATTCATTCGTGCCTGGTTCGCGAACTTCTGGGTATTTCAGTCGACTTTCACTGTGGATAAAGTCAATCAGTCCAGCACCTTTAGGGCAAAGGGCACCTCGGTTTACCGGATGATCCGGGTCACCTTCGATATGAAAAATACTTTCTTTAGCATTTTTTGCGCCGTCACCTAGGCTGTACATTAACAGTCCACAGCCGACAGAACAGTATGTGCAGGTATTACGGGTCTCTTTCGCACGCAGTAATTTATACTGACGAGTCGATGCTAATGCAGTTGCAGGTGCAAAACCCAAAGCTGCTGCCGTTGTACCCGCCATACCGCCAGCGCAGATCTTAAAGAACTGCCTTCTGCTGACTTGCATGGGGATCTCCTCATTTACATTGCTCGTATTTACCTACTTAAATACTTAGAAAATAATATTCAGGTAAATTATTCTTATTAAGGTATTCCTAATTGAACTCAGGCTGATGGCCCGAAATGGTGTAAACTATTTTTTTACCCATAACCTATATATATTATGTATCATTGGGAGTAGGAATTCATCTAATGTATGAAACAAATAACACGAATCAAACAAAATTAAGCAAAACAATTGGGGTAAATCACACAATAGTGCAACAAAAATCCGACCTAAATCACTCAATAAATGATTGGGTTGCACAAGAAATACCTGTTGCACTGGTCTATAACGGAATATCACATGTTGTCATGATGGCAACACCAAAAGATTTAGAAGATTTCGCCATTGGTTTTTCACTATCAGAAGGGATCATTCAATCCAGCCAAGAAATTCGTGGAATTGAGGTTGTCGAAGGGTGCAATAACGGCATTGAAATCCAAATTGAATTATCTAGCCGCCGCTTTATGGGATTAAAAGAGCGTCGGAGAAATCTTGCAGGACGTACCGGCTGCGGTATTTGTGGTACAGAACAAATTGATGAAATATTCAAGCCGATTACACCACTCCCATTAACCCAAACATTCTCACTATCTCACCTTGATCATGCTTTAAACGAGCTAAAAAAAGTACAAGAAATTGGGGCATTAACGGGCTGTACACATGCTGCGGCATGGATCTCACCAGAAGGACAATTAGTGGGTGGATGCGAGGATGTTGGTCGACATGTTGCCCTTGATAAATTATTAGGGATGAAACACCGTTTTGGCTGGCAGCAAGGTGCTGTGCTTGTTTCTAGTCGTGCCAGCTATGAGATGGTACAAAAAGCCGCAACTTGTGGCGCTGAAATTTTGTTTGCCGTATCCGCTGCAACTTCTCTTGCCATTGAAGTTGCCGAAAGAGCCAATTTGACGCTTGTCGGTTTTTGTCGCCAAGGAAAAGCAACAATATTTACACACCCAAGCCGCCTGAAAGATTAAAGCGGCTTTGGTGAGTATATGTAGCACTATTCCTAGATTTTTTAATATTTTTAAAGCAGGATAGCTTCTAATCGTTTTGTAATTCCTTAAACTTCAATTGGTGTAATTACTCACTATTTGTATCCTTGTCACTAAGAGTATCTGGATTTTTTAGTGATTTTTTATCAGCAGAAGCTAAACGGCGTTCTACCTTTTTTACATCTTCTGCTGGTGGTAATTGTTCTGGATGTATACCTCTACTTAATAAAGTTTGGCGCACTGCATCGTTATTGATGACATGTTCGTTAGAGATTTGTGGTTCAATCGTCATTTGTTGCATACGAGCATTATGAATAGTGATCTCAGTTGCAAAGTCTTTAGCTTTTAAAACTATGGTTGGAGCAAAATCAGCTAGTGGGCGATTATCAGGTACTTGCCATTGAGCTTTCATTGCTTGCGTGCTCTTACCAAACAGAGCAGCATCACCTTTACTACGGATCAAAGCAAAGTTCTGGTTACCACCAGTTTGTTCAAAAATAAGATTGGAAAGTTCTTTTTCTGTTACTGAGAGTTTTTGTCTTGCCAGTACACGCTCAGCTTCTAGTAAACGTTGTTCTATTAATTCTGCTTTACGAGTTTGCATAGCAAAATAGGTTTGAGCAAAGGCAATTTCTTGCTTTCGAGAGTCCCCATTTTGGGCAATCAAATAACAGGCATATCGTGTAAGCATAACATCATCAATTTCACGTTGACTGCCAGAACCTAACTCAACCATTTTCCCGACGTCAGCAAAATGGTCGACAATAGTATGACCACTGATTTCACAAGCTGTTTTTGCTTTTGATATTACACTGACAAAGTTATCCCATTTACCATAACCCAGTAAATGTTGCAGATCTCGAGCAAGCCAATATTCAACATTATTTTCTGTTTGCTGAGCATGACCTTCAAAGGTAGCTGTAAGAATTTGAATCTGTGGTTGTTCCATTTAAATATTCCTTATTTTTAGTAGCTTAAATAACCCCGCCTGACTAAACAATGATTCCTTTCATCTTTTCTGATGAAGCACCAAACACTCTTATCAAAATCTCATTTCTATATCTCAGTTTTATGTTTTTTCTCATTTTATGTTCGATAATTTATCTGCTGAGAAAAAATATCCCAAAGAAGAAGCACGGAAAATAATATTGCTTTAATTTAGTTTACTACTTCCCAATACAGAAACTTGAGAAGATTCGGCCTAATAAATCGTCAGAAGTGAACTCGCCTGTAATTTCGCTCAACTCTTGCTGCGCAAGGCGTAATTCTTCGGCTAACAACTCACCGGAGCGTGCTACCACAAGTTGCTCATGACCTCTGGCCAAATGTGTTGCCGCAGCATCTAATGCTTGTAAATGGCGACGACGAGCTAAAAATCCACCTTCCATATTACTATTGAAGCCCATGGTTTCTTTGAGATGATCGCGCAGCAAATCTATCCCTTTTTCTTCACGGGCAGAAAGGCGAATGAGTGGATAACGTTCATTTTCAATAAATTCAATTTGCTCACCCGTTTTATCTGCTTTATTGCGAATAACAGTAAGTGGCAAGCTTTCTGGTAAACGAGCCATAAATTCCGGCCAAATATCTTGTGGTTCGGTCGCATCTGTTGTGGTGCTATCCAACATAAATAACACACGGTCGGCCTGTTCTATCTCTTTCCACGCACGCTCAATACCAATTCGCTCTACTTCATCACTCGCTTCACGCAAACCCGCAGTATCAATAATATGCAATGGCATTCCATCAATATGAATATGTTCGCGCAAAACATCGCGTGTTGTACCCGCAATATCGGTCACAATTGCCGCTTCACGACCCGCTAATGCATTAAGTAAACTTGATTTACCCGCATTCGGTCGACCCGCAATAACCACTTTCATCCCTTCACGCAATAAACTACCTTGGTGAGCTTGTGAGCGAACTTGTGCTAAATCAGCAATGACTTCATCCAGTTTAGCTTCAATTTTGCCATCAGAGAGAAAATCAATCTCCTCATCAGGAAAATCAATTGCCGCTTCAACATAAATACGCAATGTGGTTAGCGCTTCTACCATTTGATGAATTTGTGAAGAAAAGGCACCTTGCAATGAGTTCATAGCTGAACGAGCTGCCTGTTCAGAACTTGCATCAATCAGATCCGCAATCGCCTCAGCTTGGGCAAGGTCGAGTTTATCATTTAAAAATGCGCGTTCAGAAAATTCGCCCGGATTAGCAATACGAATGCCTTCAATTGTCAAAATACGTCTTAGCAATAAATCAAGAATGACAGGACCACCATGACCTTGTAGCTCTAAGACATCCTCACCCGTAAATGAATTTGGCCCCGGGAAAAAAATGGCGATTCCCTGATCAAGGACAGTGCCATCTACATCACGAAAAGGTAAATAATCTGCATAACGCGCTTTTGGTAATTTACCCAGTACTGTTTCAGCGACAAGGGCTGCTTTGGCGCCGGATACTCGCAAAATACCAACACCACCACGACCTGGAGGTGTTGCCTGTGCAACAATCGTATCGTTGGTTTGCATGATGTTTCTCTATCATTCCTATCAAAAATTAAGGCGGCCCATATTGGCCGCCCTGATACTATATCTTTAAGTGGTGATTAAGCTCACTTAAAAATCACACTATTTCTTTTCTTTTTTGTCTTTCTTATCTGCGCGACTATGAAGACCACGTTTTTCCAAACCACGATAAATAATCTGTTGTTGGATAATGGTCACTAAGTTACTCACGATATAGTAAAGAACCAGACCTGATGGGAACCACAGGAAGAAGATAGTAAACACGACTGGCATGTAAGTCATGATCTTCTGCTGCATAGGGTCAGTCACAGCTGTTGGTGACATCTTCTGAATAACAAACATCGTTACACCCATTAATACAGGTAAGATGTAGTACGGATCTTGTGCTGACAAGTCCTGAATCCAACCAAAGAATGGGGCATGACGAAGTTCAACAGAACCCATCAACATATAATAAAGGGCAAGGAAGATTGGCATTTGAATTAGCAGAGGTAAACAACCACCTAATGGGTTTACTTTTTCTGCTTTATACATCGCCATCATTTCTTGGCTCATGCGTTGTTTATCATCACCAATACGCTCACGCATAGCAGCCAATTTAGGTTGCAATAAGCGCATTTTCGCCATTGATGTGTATTGCGCTTTTGTCAATGGATACATGATACCACGGACGATAAAGGTAATAACGATGATAGCAACACCCCAGTTACCGACAAAACCGTGAATGAATTTCAACAGTTTGAACAGTGGCTGAGAGATAAACCATAACCAACCATAATCAACAGTTAAGTCTAAGTGCGGTGCAACTTCTGCCATTTCTGACTGAATTTCTGGACCAATCCATAATGTTGATGAATAAGTTCCAGCACCATTAGCTGCGATCATCATTGGTTCACTCTTATAACCAATAATCGCCGACTTTTTGTCTAGGTCAATTGTGTAGAATGTGCTTTTCTCAGTGCTCGCTGGAACCCAAGCAGTTGCAAAATATTGCTGAAGCATTGCAACCCAACCACCTTTAGTGGCGATACTCAGGTTTTTATCTTCAATATCACCAAAACTATATTTTTTATAGTTGGTTTCATCGGAAGAATATGCCGCACCGCGATAGGTATGTAATGCAAAATTACTGCTACCTGTATCACGCTCTTTTGGTAACTGAATTGTTTGTTTCAATTGCCCAAAGAAGGCGAGATTTAATGATTGTGCTGTTGGGTTTTGAATGTTGTATTCAACATCAACAGTATAATGACCGCGTTTTAAGATGTAGGTTTTTTGATAAACCACACCATCTTTATCGGTAAACGTCATTGGAACACGCAGCTCATTTTGGCCGTCTTGCAATGTAAAACTTGCAGAGTCCGTAGCATAAACAGGACGTACGCCATTGTTATTTGCAGGGTTATCTGGGCCGTGTTGGCCAATCAGACCACTTTGAGCCTGATAGAGAAAACCGGGTGTTGTTTCCAATAAACGGAAAGGATCTGGTGAATTAAGGGTCGCAGGATAGGCTAATAAATCAGCCTCATCGATATCACCACCACGGGTATTGATGCGTAAATCTAACACATCAGTTTTTACTGTGATCAGCTTACCTTGCCCACTGTTAGTATTAGTAACAGATTGGGAATCACTGCTTGGCATATCAGTTTGTTGCGTAGTTTGGGCAGTTTGTACATCCTGAGGAGCATTATCGCTTTCCCAGGCTTGCCATACTAAGAACGAAACGAATAGCAAAGCGATGAGTAGAAGATTGCGTTGCGAATCCATCGTTATAATTCTCTATTATCATCGTTTTTTTAGGTGGAACAGGATCGTCTCCACCAGCGTGTAAAGGGTGGCATTTTAATACGCGTTTCGCTGTTAACCAACTACCTTTTAACATTCCGAACCTGCGCAATGCCTCAATTCCATAATTTGAGCAAGTCGGATTGAAACGGCAACGAGGCCCTAACAACGGGCTAATCGCTAATTGGTAACCTCTAATCAGCCCAATCAGGAGCTTTGAGCCAAGCGACTGTGTCGACGCCATAATTTACCCAACGCTTCTAGAATTTGTTGATTATTGAGATTAGTAACCCCTTTTCTTACCAGTACCACAAAGTCCATTGGTGGTAGCTCATGTTGATGCAAACGAAAATATTCACGGGCTAATCGTTTAATACGATTTCGCTCATGAGCTCGTTTAACATTTTTTTTAGCGATGGTAAGACCGATGCGGGGATGCCCCAGCTCGTTTAGGCGACCAAGGATTGTTATCTCTGGGGAACTCGCCCTCTGCGGCTGCTTAAAGACATTATCGAAGTGCCTGGGAGTTAACAAACGTAACTCCCGGGTAAAAGCGAGCGTAACCACGTGAATAGAGGGCTAGCTTTATTACTTAGATGAAACGGTCAGACGAGCGCGGCCTTTAGCACGACGGCGAGCCAGAACCTGACGACCATTTTTAGTGGCCATACGAGCACGGAAACCGTGTGAACGGTTGCGCTTCAGTACGGACGGTTGAAAAGTGCGTTTCATAACGATTTCTACCTAACTTTAAAATTTATTACTGATTCAGTAAACGCGTTGGCAACCAGTGAAAACTGATTTACACCTGTGCCTCTATCGCAACAATGTATAGAAAGAGGCCGGATTGTAATAAAACATAGGGGGTCACGTCAATGAAATGACGCAATCAAACCACTTTTATTTATAGCCTGGCTGACAGGTTTGCCGACATATGCTGTAACTACAGGAGAAAACAGGATTTTTATGGCTTCGCCAAATTGTTGACCAATTTGCTTATCATAAAAAGCAGTTTCTACACTGTATACAGGGTGGAAGATTATACGGACTCCACCTCAAAGCGCAAGGATCATTGGCCGATCTGAAAATATTTTTTGATCCGAGTACCTATTTCTTCTATTTGTTCTAAAGTTATCCCCAGTTTTGTTGAAAAATATCCCAGTTTAGTGATCAAGCTGTAAGACTCTCTTATAATAAGGACTGTTTTATCTTATTACCTGTGGATAAAAAGCACAAAAACTGTGTAAAAGAATGGAGATCTCTTGTGAATTTTAAGGTATGATCTCCGGTCACATTTCTGATCAGAAGATCGGAAAAATACGATAAGTAAAATGGTCTTTTATGTCATGGCCTTGATCAACTTTCAAACTAATGGGTCAGCCAGAATAATTTACTTAGCCCGTACTTCTTTTTTTCATTGATCTTGTTTAGGGGAGTCCACCGTGTCACTTTCGCTTTGGCAGCAATGTCTTGCCCGATTGCAGGATGAACTACCTGCCACAGAATTCAGTATGTGGATACGCCCCCTCCAAGCTGAACTGAACGATAATACATTAGCACTGTATGCTCCAAATCGTTTTGTCCTTGATTGGGTAAGAGATAAGTACATCAATAATATCAATGAATTATTGAACGATTTTTGTGGTACAGACGCACCAGTTCTGCACTTTGAGGTGGGAAATAAACCAGCGACGCCTTCGCCAACAACAATACAATCTCGTCAGGCTCATGCGCCTACGATGGCAACGCCATCAGCACCAATAAAGCCAAGCTGGGATAATTCAACAAAAGTACAGCCCGATGTCACTTACCGTTCAAATGTGAATCCTAAACACACATTTGATAACTTTGTTGAAGGTAAGTCGAACCAACTTGCTCGTGCTGCGGCAAGGCAAGTTGCAGAGAATCCGGGAGGTGCTTACAACCCGTTATTCCTTTATGGTGGTACTGGTTTAGGTAAAACGCACTTATTACATGCTGTTGGCAATAGCATCATGCAGCATAAAGCGAATGCTCGTGTTGTGTATATGCATTCAGAACGTTTTGTTCAAGATATGGTTAAAGCCTTACAAAATAATGCCATTGAAGATTTTAAACGTTATTATCGTTCAGTTGATGCATTACTTATTGATGATATTCAATTTTTTGCTAATAAAGAACGTTCCCAAGAAGAGTTTTTTCATACCTTCAATGCGTTGTTAGAAGGTAATCAGCAAATAATCTTAACCTCGGACCGCTATCCTAAAGAAATCAATGGCGTTGAAGATCGCTTAAAATCACGTTTTGGTTGGGGTTTAACTGTTGCGATTGAGCCACCAGAACTTGAAACTCGCGTTGCAATTTTAATGAAAAAAGCAGATGAAAATGAAATTCAGCTTCCGGGTGAAGTTGCTTTTTTTATTGCAAAACGCCTGCGCTCCAATGTCCGTGAATTAGAAGGGGCATTGAACCGCGTCATTGCCAATGCAAACTTTACAGGTCGTGCTATCACGATTGATTTTGTCCGTGAAGCATTACGAGATTTACTCGCACTACAAGAAAAACTGGTAACTATTGATAATATTCAAAAGACTGTTGCTGAATATTATAAAATTAAAGTAGCAGATTTACTTTCCAAGCGCCGTTCTCGTTCAGTCGCGCGTCCGCGACAAATGGCAATGGCACTGGCAAAAGAGCTAACTAATCATAGTTTACCAGAAATCGGGGATGCCTTTGGTGGTCGTGACCATACGACAGTATTGCATGCTTGCCGTAAAATAGAACAATTACGGGAAGAAAGTCATGACATCAAAGAGGATTTTTCTAACTTAATCAGAACATTATCATCTTAATTGCTATGAAATTTACTATTGAGCGCGAGCAGTTATTAAAACCGTTACAACAAGTCAGCGGTCCATTAGGTGGACGTCCAACGCTGCCTATTTTGGGCAACCTTCTTTTACAAGTTAAAGAAGGGGTATTGCTACTGACGGGAACCGACTTAGAAATGGAGATGAAGGCACATGTTCCTTTAACTCAAGAACACGAACTGGGCGCAACAACGGTTCCTGCGCGTAAATTTTTTGATATCTGGCGCGGGCTTCCTGAAGGTTCAGAAATCCGCGTAGAATTGGATGATGATAGATTACTGGTTCGTTCAGGCCGTAGTCGTTTTTCGCTCTCAACACTACCCGCCGAAGATTTCCCTAATTTAGATGATTGGCAAAGTGAAGTAGAGTTTTCTCTACCACAATCAATTCTTAAACGCTTGATTGAAGCTACTCAATTTTCAATGGCACACCAAGACGTGCGCTATTACCTCAATGGGATGCTGTTTGAAACAGAAGGCCAGCAATTAAGAACCGTATCCACAGATGGCCATCGCCTAGCTGTTTGCTCAATGGATATTGGTCAAGACCTCCCTTCGCATTCTGTTATTGTGCCGCGTAAAGGTGTGATAGAACTCATGCGCCTTTTAGATGGTGGAGATGCACCATTGCAGCTGCAAATTGGCAGCAGCAACATCCGCGCACATGTCGGCGATTTTATTTTTACCTCTAAATTAGTGGATGGCAGATTCCCTGACTATCGCCGTGTTCTACCTAAAAACCCGGATAAAACCTTAGAAGCACGTTGTGATTTATTAAAACAAGCCTTCTCACGCGCGGCTATTTTATCAAATGAAAAATTCCGTGGTGTTCGCTTATATTTTAGTGAAAACCAACTGCGCATCACAGCAAATAACCCAGAACAAGAAGAAGCCGAAGAAATTGTTGATGTCAGTTATCTGGGAACAGAAATGGAAATTGGCTTTAATGTGAGTTATATCTTGGATGTGCTTAATGCACTGAAGAGTGAAAACGTCACTCTATTACTAACGGATGCGGTATCGAGTGTACAAATTGAAGACTCAACCAGCAATTCAGCCGTTTATGTTGTTATGCCAATGCGTTTGTAATCTATTTTATGATTCTTTCGCGTTTATTGATCCGTGACTTTCGTAATATTGAAGATGCGGATCTTCCATTAGCAAATGGGTTCAATTTTTTAATTGGCCCAAATGGCAGTGGGAAAACCAGTGTACTAGAAGCAATTTACACATTAGGACATGGCCGTGCTTTTCGCAGTATCCAAGCAAACCGCGTGATCCGACATGAACAAGAACAGTTTATCCTACATGGTAAATTGAGCCATTTTGATGAATCAAGGAAAGCATTATCCCTTGGTTTAAGTAAAAACCGTGATGGTGATAGTAAAGTCAGAATTGATGGAACTGATGGTCACAAAATCGCTGAACTCGCGAAATTATTGCCAATGCAGTTGATCACACCAGAAGGATTTACGCTACTGAATGGTGGCCCCAAATTCCGACGAGCTTTTATAGATTGGGGATGTTTTCATAACGAGCCGCTATTTTTTTCAGTTTGGTCAGATTTGAAACGACTATTAAAACAAAGAAATGCAGCATTACGACAAGTCACTCGTTATGAACAAATTCGCCACTGGGATAAAGAATTAGCGCCACTTTCAGAGCAAATAAGCCAATGGCGCAGTGAATATATCGCAGGTATTGCTGAAAATATTGAGCAAACTTGCCAACAATTTTTACCTGAATTTGTGCTATCAGTCTCTTTCCAACGCGGTTGGGATAAAGAAATTGATTATTCAGAATTATTAGAGCGACAATTTGAGCGCGATAAAGCGTTAACCTATACCGCCTCCGGGCCACATAAAGCTGATTTGCGGATCAGAGCAAATGGAACCCCTGTTGAAGATATGCTTTCACGTGGTCAGCTAAAATTGTTGATGTGTGCATTAAGGTTAGCGCAGGGTGAATTTTTCACTCAACAGAGCGGGCAAAGATGCCTGTATCTACTGGATGATTTTGCCTCAGAACTTGATTCGGGCCGTCGGCAATTATTGGCAGCTCGTCTCAAAGCTACGCAAGCTCAAGTATTTGTTAGTGCAATTACTTCAGAGCAAGTAAAAGACATGATTGACCTAAACAGCAAGATGTTTAGCGTAGAACATGGCAAAATAGAAGTTAAACCACAGGAATAAATATAGCGGGAAACGTTGATGTCGAATACATATGACTCCTCAAGTATCAAGGTATTAAAAGGGCTGGATGCCGTTCGTAAGCGCCCAGGCATGTATATCGGTGATACCGACGATGGTACAGGTCTTCATCACATGGTCTTCGAGGTTGTCGACAACGCTATCGATGAAGCCCTCGCCGGTTATTGTGATGACATTGTTATCACAATTCACACAGATAACTCTGTCTCTGTTCAAGATGATGGCCGTGGTATCCCAACAGGTATTCACGAAGAAGAAGGCGTATCAGCTGCTGAAGTTATCATGACGGTTCTGCATGCTGGTGGGAAATTTGACGGTAACTCTTATAAAGTTTCTGGCGGCCTTCATGGCGTTGGGGTTTCCGTTGTTAACGCCCTATCCGAAAAACTTGAATTAGTTATTCGTCGTGATGGTAATGTTCATGAACAAATCTATCGCCACGGTGAACCTCAAGGCCCATTAACCGTTGTCGGTGAAACAGACCAAACAGGAACACGAGTCCGTTTTTGGCCAAGCCTTGAGACCTTCAAAGGTGTCACTGAATTTGAATATGAGATTTTAGCTAAGCGCCTTCGCGAGCTATCATTTCTGAATTCAGGTGTTTCAATTAAATTGATTGATAAACGCAATGGCAAAGAAGACCATTTCCACTATGAAGGTGGTATTAAGGCGTTTGTCGAATATTTAAGCCGTAATAAAAACCCTATCCATCCATCTGTATTTTATTTTTCAACTGAAAAAGATGGCATTGGTGTTGAGATTGCAATGCAATGGAACGATGGCTTCCAAGAGAATGTTTATTGCTACACCAATAATATTCCTCAGCGTGATGGTGGTACTCACCTTGCAGGTTTCCGTGCTGCAATGACACGTACACTCAACAACTATATGGATAAAGAAGGCTATCAGAAAAAATCCAAAGTCAGTGCAACAGGTGATGATGCACGAGAAGGCTTAATTGCGGTTATTTCTGTAAAAGTCCCTGATCCTAAATTCTCCTCGCAAACCAAAGAAAAACTAGTTTCATCGGAAGTCAAAACAGCCGTTGAAACGATGATGAATGAAAAGTTGGTTGAGTATTTACTTGAAAATCCTACCGATGCAAAAATTGTTGTTGGTAAGATTATTGATGCTGCTCGTGCGCGTGAAGCCGCACGTAAAGCACGTGAAATGACTCGTCGTAAAGGCGCACTAGATTTAGCAGGTCTTCCAGGTAAGCTTGCTGATTGTCAAGAACGCGATCCTGCTCATTCTGAACTCTACCTTGTGGAAGGGGACTCTGCGGGCGGCTCGGCAAAACAAGGGCGTAACCGTAAAAACCAAGCTATTTTGCCACTGAAAGGTAAAATTCTTAACGTTGAAAAAGCGCGTTTCGACAAAATGCTCTCTTCACAAGAAGTTGCTACGCTTATCACCGCATTGGGCTGTGGTATTGGCCGTGACGAGTACAATCCAGATAAATTGCGCTATCACAGCATTATCATCATGACGGATGCTGACGTCGATGGTTCACACATTCGTACCTTATTATTAACCTTCTTCTACCGTCAAATGCCAGAAATCATTGAGCGTGGTTATGTTTATATCGCCCAACCACCGCTATATAAAGTGAAAAAAGGTAAGCAAGAGCAATACATCAAAGATGATGATGCGATGGATGAATACCTAATTTCCATTGCACTTGATGGCGCAACGTTGTATTTAGGTGGAGATAGACCACCAATGCAAGGTGATGATTTAGAAAAACTGGTTGTTGAATACAACTCAGCACACAAAATCATTCGTCGTCTTGAACGTTTTTACCCACAAGCGCTGCTTAATAGTTTGGTTTATCACCCAACCTTGACTGAAGATTCGCTTAAAAATCAAGATCAAGTTGAAGAATGGTCAAAATCGTTAGTTGAGCGTTTAGCCAATAATGAAAAAGCGGGTAGCACTTACAATTATGTCGTCACAGAAAATCGTGAACGCCAATTATTTGAGCCGACAATTCGCGTGCGCACACATGGCGTTGATATTGACTACAACCTGAACTTTGATTTTGTTCATGGCAATGAATACCATCGCATCACGCTTTTAGGCGACATCATTGATGGCCTAATTCAAGAAGGCGCTTATATTGAGCGTGGTGAACGTCGCCAAAATATTGAAAATTTTGAAGAAGCACTCGCTTGGCTGACAAAAGAATCTCGTCGTGGGCTTTATATTCAACGTTATAAAGGTCTTGGTGAGATGAACCCAGACCAATTGTGGGAAACGACAATGAATCCTGAAACTCGCCGTATGCTGCGTGTTACAGTTAAAGATGCGATTGCGACAGATCTTCTCTTTACCACATTGATGGGGGATGCCGTTGAACCTCGTCGTGCCTTTATTGAAGAAAATGCGCTAAAAGCCGCTAACATCGATATTTAATTTAATATCCATAAAAAACCTGTGTTCATCATGAGCACAGGTTTTTTTATTTCGTTTTTACTAATTATAAAAGGATATTTAGCATACGGCGTAATGGTTCAGCGGCACCCCAAAGTAACTGATCTCCTACTGTGAAAGCAGAAAGATATTCAGGCCCCATATTTAATTTACGTAAACGACCAACAGGTGTACTTAATGTCCCAGTAACAGCAGCCGGTGTCAGCTCTCGCATAGTGATTTCGCGATCGTTTGGTATGACTTTCACCCATTCATTGTGAGAGGCCAATAATTTTTCAATCTCATTCAGTGGCACATCTTTTTTCAGTTTTAATGTGAAAGCTTGGCTGTGACAACGCAATGCACCGACACGCACACATAAACCATCAACAGGAATAATGTTTGAACCCGTAGACAAAATTTTATTAGTTTCGGCTTGGCCTTTCCACTCTTCGCGGCTTTGACCATTATCTAATGCTTTATCAATCCAAGGGATCAAACTGCCCGCAAGTGGCACTCCAAAAGCATCGGTCGGCATTGTTCCACTGCGAGTAAAATCAGTCACCTTTTTCTCTATATCTAAAATAGCAGAAGCTGGATCTTGAAGTTCTTTTGCAACCTGAGCATTCAATTCACCCATTTGCACTAACAGCTCGCGCATATTGCGCGCACCAGCACCTGATGCTGCTTGATAAGTCGCAACGGAAGCCCATTCCACTAAATTATTCGTAAACAAACCACCTAATGACATCAACATTAAGCTTACTGTACAGTTTCCACCAACAAACGTTTTAATGCCTTTATTCAGACCATCTTGAATATGTTGTTGGTTTACGGGATCGAGAATAATAATCGCATCATCTTTCATGCGTAATGCTGATGCAGCATCTATCCAATATCCTTCCCAACCTGCTGCTCGTAATTTAGGATAAATATCATTGGTATAATCGCCGCCTTGGCAACTAATAATAATATCAAGCGCTTTAAGTGCATCAATATCATTAGCATCTTGCAGTGTTCCACGGTGTCCACCATATGTTGGCGCTTCAGAGCCAAATTGAGAGGTGGTGAAAAATACAGGATGAATCGAATTAAAATCGCCTTCCTCTACCATCCTTTGCATTAATACTGAACCCACCATACCTCGCCAACCAATAAAACCTACATTTTTCATTGCATTCACCCTGTCTATTTTAAAATACTAAGCCTAATAAATTTCTTGAGCTTGTTAAAACACTGTCTGAAGCGCCAACAAAAATAAGAAATCCATTCTTTTCTTTAAAGCTGACAAAATATGAACCAGTGTGCAAGTGAAATTAATCACTAATAATAAGATGATTAGTAATTACGCTAATATGGTTGGCTAATATCAAGCTGAGAACTTCGCTTTTTATCGATAAAAAAGAAAACCATCACAACATAAAAATATCTTGTGATGGTGAAAAGTAGAAATTGGCAAAACAAAAAATTATCGATAAATAAAAATAAAGAGCATTGGGAATAAAAAAGTTACCTTAGCGTTTTTTCTTACAGCCTTGCACCGCCTTAAATCGCGGATTTGTTTTACAAATAACATAAACCCTTCCACGTCGCCTAACAACTTGGCAATCGGGATGGCGTGACTTGGCTGTTTTTAAAGAACTTAATACTTTCACGTTTATTCTTCCTATTTAGATAAAAAGCGCGCAAAACGTTTTTGGAATTGAGCCGTTTTACCTTCTTGAGAAATCATTTTCTGCTTACCGGTATAAAACGGATGAGATTGTGAAGAAACATCTAAAGTGACATACGGATATGTTTCCCCTTCGAATTCAATGGTTCTTTCCGTTTTTATCGTTGAACCAACTTTAAAATAGGCGTCAACACTGGTGTCATGGAAGATGACTGTTCTATATTGTGGGTGGATACCTTGTTTCATTGTAATGCACCATAATCGTTATGTTATAATATAACAATACAAGAAATAAAAAATGGCTGCAATCATTTTGTTTTCTATCGCATAAAAAAAAGACAAATCAATTGATGAAATAGATCTAAAAAGGCTCATTTATCCTTTGATAACTTTTGTATAATACTCATTATAGAATTATGACTATTTTGATTTTTCAATGAGATACGATTATTTTTCATGAAAAAATTATCATTTGAAGGGGATTGTATGTATTACGGCTTTGATATGGGTGGCACAAAAATTGAACTTGCTGTCTTCGATGAAGATCTCAAGCCAGTATGGCAAAAACGTGTACCTACACCGAAAGATGATTATCAAACTCTCCTTGATGTTTTTCGCAACTTAACGATTGAAGCAGACGAAAAGTTGGGTTGTCAGGGCAAAATTGGTGTCGGAGTTCCGGGAATCGTTAATCATCAAAAAGGCACTGTTTTTACCACTAATGTACCCGCAGCTAAATATAAGCCACTGATCAAAGACTTAACTGATATATTACAACGCCCTGTTAAAATCGAAAATGATGCTAATTGTTTTGCCCTTTCCGAAGCATGGGATGCCGAATTTATCCGTTATCCATCAGTACTAGGGTTAATTTTGGGAACAGGTGTCGGTGGCGGCTTTGTTATTAATGGCAAAGTACTTTCAGGTAAAAATGGTATTGCAGGTGAGATCGGTCATCTTAATCTTTCTTCACAAGGCGCTAARCTTATTGGGGATACTGTCCCAGAAATTATTTGCGGTTGCGGTAAACCAGCCTGTTTTGAAACCTATTTATCAGGCCCTGGTTTTGAACGTATCTACGCGGCATATACAGGGAAAGCGTGCTCTGCCGTTGAAATCATCCGGTTATATCAACAAGGCGATAGCGCTGCTCAGCAACACGTTGAACGTTACATCAATTTGCTCGCGATATTTTTAGGGCAAATATTGACTATCTTTGACCCAGATGTCGTTGTTATTGGTGGAGGATTATCGCAATTCAATGATATTTATTCATTATTACCAAATGTGCTTCCTCAGTATCTCTACGGCATTGCAGATTTACCAATTATCACTCAAGCTCGCTATGGCGATTCTGGGGGATCGAGAGGTGCTGCATTTTTGAATTTAACAGATTAAGTATATTTACATCGTAACAATAAAGGCCGATCCATTTATGGCCTTTATATCAAATAATTTTATATAAATCAGCGAGTAATAAGTTTTATCCTATACCAAAATTTGTTCTAAGTGATATTCTTTCAAAACAAACTAAAAATATATACCTTGATGCGCTACTGATAAATTTTCCATATATTAAATCATGATTATTTTATAAAAAACGCACAATTATATTGTACGCATTATTCTGAATTAACTAAGTATATGGATATATAAAGAGAGAACGTGTTATGAGCCTATTTCTACAAAACTGTTTGGCTTTTCCTAATGTGATTTTTAGTGGTTTACTTATTATTGTTCTATTTTATTGGGTGTGTGCTGCATTAGGTTTACTTGATCTCGATTTATTCAATGTTGACACATCAGTAGATAGTGGTTTTGATGCTACTGGGTTTGCAGGATGGCTAACTAAACTAGGATTAGCCGGCATTCCCGTCACCATTATTTTGACACTATTTACCCTATTTGGCTGGTTATTAAGTTACTTTAGTGTTCATTGGTTTATTCGCTTTGTTCATATCGACCCGCTTCGCTACCTAATTGGTTTTGTTGTTCTTCTGATTATCCTCTTTATTTCTATTCACCTTACCGCCTTATGTTTAAAACCTTTTCGTGAAAAATGGTCAAAAATTAATAAACAAAAAAGTGTTTATCAATTAATGGGCAAATCAGCGATCGTGCGCTCAGGTGTTGTTACAGAACAAACGGGTGAAGCAATTTTAGAAGATGGCGGAGCAGGTCTGATTTTACAAATTAGAGCAAACTCAGCAGATAATATTAAACGCGGCGACCGTGTTGTGATCATTAGTTATGATGCGATATCACACAGTTACCAAGTCGTCACCGAAGATGAATTTAGGCAGTAATATATCAATAAGTTTTTATATCATTGTGTTGCTTCAAAATAACCCATAAAGCAACCAATACAAGCATGACAATAATATGGCTCGGGCATCTGAACGTTATCAATAAATAGTCGTGATGCATTCAGCAGTATGACGGGCATACTTTAAAACAACATTCTGTAAATCCACGGAGAAAAAATATGGAATTGGCTGACCTTATGCCCTTTTTAACCATTATTGGGGTTATTATTTTAGTCATACTTGGCTTTTTTGGGCTATTCAAAGCCTTCTATATCAAAGTCCCGCAAGGCACCGCGCTGATTGTCAACGACATGTCCTCACAACCCAAAGTCCACTTTACGGGTGCGCTAGTTTACCCAGTTATCTACAAAAAAGAGTTTATGCGTATCTCTCTTTTGACGTTAGAAGTTGACCGCCGTGGTAAAGATGGCCTGATTTGTCATGATAATTTAAGAGCAGATATCACTGTTGCTTTCTATTTACGTGTTAACGAAACAACAGAAGATGTATTAAAAGTCGCTAAAGCCATTGGCGTTGATCGCGCATCTGACCACCAAGCTGTCAGCACATTATTTAGTGCTAAATTCTCAGAGGCACTTAAAACGGTTGGTAAGCAGTTTGATTTAGCAAAATTATTTGAAGATAGACAGAATTTCCGTGACCGCATTGTCGATGTGATTGGTAAAGATTTAAATGGTTATGCATTAGAAGACGTTGCCATTGACTACCTTGAGCAAACGCCAAAATCTGCCCTTGATCCTAATAATATCTTTGACTCCGAAGGTATTCGTAAAATCACTGAAATAACCGCGATTCATAATATTGAAACTAACCAAAAAGAACGAGATCAAGAGTTAGCCATTCAGAAGAAAAATGTTGAAACACGCGAAGCAAGCTTAGCGCTAGAACGCCAACAAGCCGATGCTGAAGCGCGTCAAAAACGTGAAATTGAAAATATTCGCGCTCGTGAGCAAGCTGAAACATTGCGCGTTCAAGAAGAAGAGCGCTTAAAAGCGGAACAAGCTCGTATTCAAACGCAACAAGAGATTGAAATTCGTGAAGAAAACCGTATGCGTGAAGTTGAAGTGGCTCAACAAAACCGTACTCGTGCAGTCACCATTGAACAAGAACGCGTTAATCGTGCTCGAGATTTAGAAGTTGTTGCTCGTGAACGAGAAGTTGAATTACAACGCATTGAAAAAGAAAAAGCACTGGAAGAAGAACGTAAAAATATCGCCAATGTTATTCGTGAGCGTGTTGTTGTTGAGAAAAGTGTTGCACAAGAAGAAGAAAGAATTAAAGAAGTTCGTGAAATATCAGAAGCTGACCGCTTAAAACAAGTGACTGTCATTAATGCACAAGCAGAAGCAGAAGAATCTCTAGTTCGCCAAGTGAAGAAAGCCGAAGCTGATGAAGCAAGTGCCAAACATAAAGCGGAAGAAATTAGCACAATGGCACAAGCTGAGTTAGAAGCATCAGCAAAACAAGCCGAAGCGAAAAAACGTTTAGCGGAAGGTATTGAAGCTGAACATGCAGCATTAGGCTTAGCTGAAGCTAGAGTTCGCCAAGCAACCGCAGAAGCAGAAGAGAAAGAAGGTTTAGTCCAAGCCAATATCACAGCTGAAAAACTGTTAGCTGAAGCTCGCGGCCTGAAAGAGAAAGGTCTGACTGAAGCGCAAGTCATGGAAGCTAAAGCACTTGCAGAGCAACAACAAGGCCTTGCTGAAGCCAAAATCCTTGAAGAAAAACTGGCAGCTCAAGCTCGTGGTGATGAACAACAAGCCAATGCGATAGAGAAATTAGGTCTGGTTGATGCAAAAGTTCTTGAAGAGAAATTAGCCGCGCAAGCACGCGGTGAAGGTCAATTAGGCTCAGCTCAAGCAGAAGTCATTCGCCAACGCCTGAAAGCAGAAGCAGATGGTTTAACAGACAAATTCAAATCAATGGATCACCTTAGTGATACAGCACGTGCGCATGAAGAGTTCCGTATGCGCCTTGAAAAAGAATTTGAACAATCAATGGCATCAATTGAAGCCAATAAAGAAATTGCCCGTGAACAAGCAGATGTTCTTGCAGCAGCGCTCACTAAAACCAATATTGAAATTGTTGGTGGTGATGGCAGCTTCTTTAATACCTTCTCTAAAGCGCTTAGCTTAGGTAAAGCTGTTGACGGCTTTATGGATAAAAGTAGCTTCGCCAAAGAGAGTGTTGAGAAGCTAATGAACCGTAAAGACGATAAAAAAATTGATATTGCTGCCCTACTCAAAAATCCTGAAGTTCAAGATTTAGTGAATAGTTTTATGGCAGCAAAAGGGGGGAGCCAACCTGTCAAAACGGTAGCCTCGAAACCTGAAACACCAACAAATGACTAATCATCATTAATAAGTAAATATAGTGATAATACAAAGCGAGAAATCATTTTTCTCGCTTTGTTGGTCATCAGTGCATATCTAACATAGAACTAAAATACCGAAAAATTATGGTGTTATCTGTAATTTTCGCTATAACGAGTCATTGCTTTACCAAGGAAATTCGAACGCTATGTCAATTCAGGATACGAACTACGAGCAGGAAATATTAGATAGCGCTGTCGCAGAAGGTGGTGCTTATGAAATCTTGCGCAAACGCCTTACTGAGCAAGGTCAGCAACTTTATCAAAAAGCCGCACAACTGAATGACAGCCGATTACAAGAGTTTGGTCAAAGCCAAATGGATATTATTGGCCGTATTCGTATTCGTACAGAAAATAATTGCCAAGCAAGAGATATTGTCCGTGTTGGTGAGTGGTTACTTTTTGGCTACAACGTTTTCCTTGGTCTTAAAAAAGAGACACAGCTTGAAGATGTTTTTTCACTCTATCGTTTAATTGATAATCAAGGTGAATTTGATGTTGAAGCGGTGCCATATGAAGACACTTTCCTCAATGATACCCGCTTTGTACAAGACTTCACTGAACTGTACACCTATTACAAAAATACACAGTTATTACAATTAGTTGAACGTGATGGTAAGTTGCTTGCCAGTTTTCAAATTGGTGACCGCATCAGTGATGTGCGTGTTTTCCGCTGGTCTATTTCCAGTGATAAAACAAAAATTGACTATATTGATAACCGTGGTGAAAGAGATATTGCTTTACCTCCGGCTTATGATTTTGATTGGATTAAAACAACCCGAGAAAATGCGGTAAATGGTCGCTTTCCACATATCAATATTTTAGACACGGTATTTGTTGAAACTATTGGTGGTGATTTAACCATCAAATGTGAAAATAACACAGAAGATGGTTTAGGCATTTATCGTGAAGCGGTATTAGATAAAAATCAATCGCTTGATGATGCACAAATAGAATATGCCCAAACAGGCAGCCTGATATTATTAAAAATATTACCTTATCGTGAAGATAGCTGGCGCTATTTGGTGTACAACACACTGACTCAATCCGTTCAACGCATTGATGCCATTGGGCAAGCTTGTATCCAGCTCCCAGAAGATCACGGTATTATTTTTCCTGGCGGTTACTATTTACAAAATGGCGAATACAAAACATTTGACCAACCTATGGAAGGAATGCGTTTTCGTCGTCTACGTCGCTCACCAAATGGTGAAGATGTCCTCTATGTTTTCTATTCCCCAAACCAAGGTCGAATTGCCCTTTTCAGTTACAACCTAATTGAAAGAAAGCTCTCAATTCCACTGATCGGTCATGGTTATGCCATGCTGGAAGATGGGAAAATGGTGCTATTTGAAGGTGAGGGAGATGAAGCGACCCGTGTTCATCCAATGCAGGTTTGGCAAACTCCTTTTTATTCTGAAGAATTTGCCGATCAGCAACCCGCTCGAAATGGTTTCTTTGGCCGTATTGGTAATGCCGATTTAGTCCGTGGTATTTCAGAAATTTTATACATAGCCAAAGAAATAGAAGGTAATCATGTTTCTGTTGCACGCTATGAGCAACTTAGCCAGCAACCCAAAAACCTACTTGATATCTATTATTGGTTTAATGAAGAACAATGCTTAGGCATTGGCAAACTGCTGAAAGAGATAACTCAAACAAGTGAGTTAGTCTTAGATGAATATGAAAAAGTTGAAAGTATTCGTCAGCAATCGGCTAAATCCATGAATGAAGCCGTTAATCGGCAAAAATCTCTACTCGCGCTAACATTGCCAGAAAGCTGGAGTGATATTCAACAATTCGTTGATGGTCTTAATGATCTCAATACACAACGTGGCCATCTGATTACATTGCGTGAATTCCGTTATATGGATTTAAGCAAACTCAATCAGATGGAAGAAGAGATAGCGCAAGCACAAGAGAGAGTGTCACAAGCGACAGCGGCGTTTCTTGCTAGTGATAAAGCATTACTTCCTTTTAGAACACAGCTTGCGACTTTCGAAGAACAGATGGAAAGTGCGCAAAATAGTGCTCAACTTGATGTGCCAATGGCTGGCATGGAAAAAATGTCAGCTGATTTAGATATGTTATCTAATTTAATGGCGTCACTAAAATTTGATGATGTCACACAACAAACACATATCATTGATGCTATTTCTCAAATTTACGCGCAATTAAACCAATCTCGAGCACGTTTACAACAAAAGCGTAAAGCACAAAGTAGTGTTGAGACCGTTGCTCAATTTGGCGCGCAATTCCGCTTATTTAGCCAAGGTATTACTAACGCGCTTTCACTCTCAACTGATCCTGAACGTTGTGATGATCAGTTATCTCGTTTATTGGTGCAATTAGAAGAACTTGAGAGCCAATTTAGTCATAATGACGAATTTCTTGATGACATATTAGCGAAGCGAGAAGAGCTACTTGAAACATTCGAATCGCATAAACAAACATTACTTGATGACCGCCAGCGCCGAGCTCAAAACTTACAAACAGCAGCAGATCGCCTACTTGAAAGTTTGCAGCGTCGTACATTGCGCTTACAATCTCAAGATGAATTAAATGCTTTTTTTGCCTCAGATCCTCTTGCCTTAAAAACGCGTGAAATCATTGAAAAACTAAGAGAACTCAATGATAACGTCAAAGCCGATGATATTGATGCTCGTTTGAAATCCTCACGCGACCAAGCTATTCGAACATTACGCGATAAAACGGATATTTTTGAAGATGGCGGAAATGTCATTAAGTTAGGACCTCGCCATCGCTTTAGTGTCAACACCCAAGAGCTTGATCTCACCATCTTGCCAAAAGACAACCAACTTTGGTTATATCTCACCGGAACGGATTTTCAAGAACCTATTGAAAACCCACAATTAGCCGAGTTACAACCTTATTGGACGGCCACTTTAGAATCTGAGTCAGAGACAGTTTATCGCGCAGAATACTTAGCCTATTCTATTATTTATGCTGCAAGCAAACGGCAAAATAATCTCACCTATGAGCAACTCAAAACGGCATTATCATCACCTGAAAAGTTAGAAAAAATTGTGCGTGATTTCGCTGCACCGCGTTATAAAGAGGGCTATGAAAAAGGGATACATGACCATGATGCCATCGCAATACTCAAAAAGCTGATCCCTGTTGGGGAAAGTGCTGATTTATTACGCTATAACCCAAAAGCACGCGCAATCGGAGCCATTTTCTGGGAGAGTATCCAAAATAAAGAATATCCTGCATTATGGCCTGAACGTGCACGAACGGCGCTGAATATTCATCAATTATTCCATAATGATGATGCTTTACTTGATCTTCAAGCAGAAATAGAAGCCGATATCAGCCTCTTTTTACAAGAACATCCTATTCCTTGTGAAAGTTATTACCAAACGCAAGCAGCGGAATATCTGAGCTTTGTCTTATCAAGAACACCAATTGAACTCACTTACAGTAAATATGCACGTGATTTAGTCTCCGCATTACAAAGCCGCTTAGAAGCATCCCATATGTGGATTGATTTCAATCGTTCGCAACAGAATTTAGCTAATCGTTATGCACAACGCTGGGCGTTAATTCAAAATTGGTTACAAGGTTTGTGCTCAGTTCCTGAATTTAGTCATCTAACACCTTACATTCCGGGTGCTATTGCTATCATTATTTTAGATAAGGTCTCGTCGGCGCGTTACAGTGAAGTTGATCTCTATTTCAAAGTCAGTGGATTACTTGGTGAACATCCAACAATAGAAAATCAAACCTTATCTTTAAGTTTAGATAACTATTTCGGCCGTATGCGCAGGCAAAGAAAACAATTTATTCCTGCATTTCGAGAATATCAGGCATTACGTCAGCGTATTGCTAATGATGAACGTCGCCGCTTAAAACTCCATGAATTTAAAGCACATCCTTTAAGCTCTTTTGTTCGTAACAAACTAATTAATGACGTTTATTTGCCTATTATTGGTGACAATATGGCAAAACAAATCGGCGCTTTAGGAGAAGGAAAGCGTACCGATTTAATGGGGTTATTACTGATGATTTCGCCACCCGGTTACGGTAAAACAACCTTAATGGAATATGTGGCTGATCGCTTAGGTCTTATTTTTATGAAGGTCAACGGGCCAGCATTAGGCCATGATGTGCTGTCTCTCGACCCGGAACAAGCACCAAATGCGACAGCAAGGCAGGAGCTGGAAAAACTCAATTTAGCGCTCGAAATGGGAAATAATGTGATGTTATATGTTGATGATATACAACATACTCATCCAGAATTCCTCCAAAAATTCATCTCATTGTGTGATGGTACAAGGCGGATTGAAGGTGTTTGGAAAGGTCAAACAAAAMCCTATGATATGCGAGGCAAAAAATTCTGTGTTGTCATGGCAGGTAACCCTTATACAGAATCGGGGGAAGTTTTCCGTATTCCTGACATGCTAGCCAACCGTGCAGATATCTATAACCTTGGGGAAGTCTTAGGTGGAATGGATGAAGCCTTTGCACTAAGTTATATTGAGAATAGTTTGACATCAAACCCTGTTCTGGCACCACTAGCGCTCCGAGACTTGAATGATTTATACCTTCTCGTTGATAAAGCGATGGGGAAATCAGTTTCAACCAATGCACTAAGCTACCCTTATTCAGATGCGGAAATTAGCGAAATTGTGGCTGTAATCAAACGCCTGATTACGTTAAGAGATGTGGTTCTTAAAGTAAATCAGCAATATATCTCTAGCGCAGCTCAGTCAGATAAATATCGAACTGAACCGGCTTTTCGCTTGCAAGGCAGTTACCGTAATATGAATAAGTTGAGCGAAAAAGTTTCATCTGTCATGAATGAAGCGGAATTAGAAAATCTATTGGATGATCATTATTTGGGAGAAGCACAATTACTGACAACAGGTGCAGAAGAAAACTTACTCAAACTCGCAGAAATACGCGGCAAACTCACTGAGAAAGATGCAGCCCGTTGGCAGCAAATTAAGAAAGACTTTATGCGTAATAAAGCCCTTGGTGGTGATAATGCGGATATTGGTGATCGGGTTGTGGCTCAACTTGCTGATCTTGTTGAAAGTGTACAAGCTCTAGGTCAATAATCATGCTAAAACCATGGCTAAAATTACGAATTAAACTTTTAGCTATTCTGACATGTTTATTAATTACCATCCAAATAATCAACAGTTTAAGTGGCTATTCATTAGCCACTTTTGGCCTTATTCCCCGTACATTTAGTGGGTTATTTGGCATTCTCTTCGCGCCTTTCATTCATGGTAGTTGGGGGCATCTATTAAGCAACCTCCCTCCTTTACTGATCCTCAGTGCCTTGTTATTGCGAGGAACAATTAAGGAATATATTACCGCTTCACTGTTTATTATTCTAAGTAGTGGATTTATTGTTTGGCTTATCGGCCGCCATGCTATTCATGTTGGTGCGAGTGGCTGGATTTTTGGTTTATGGGGATTACTCATCGCCCAAGGTTACTTTTGCCGCCGCTTAACCTATTATGCAAGAAAACACTTTTTTACTGATTGGTACTCTGTATTACCTAAAAATACGCGCAACGTCACAACAACAATTAGCTCAAATTACATCAATGTAAACAAGCAATTAAATCAAAAAACAGACGGAAGTGAATATATTAAAGGGTTAGGAATAATGCCTCGCACAATCACCTATATTCCGGGAAAAGAGATCAACCAAGCCATTCTTGATAATCTACAAACGGGTGACTACATTGGCGTTTATTCGCCATTAAATGGCTTAGATGTTTCTCATACCGGTATTGTCATAAAAGAAAACAATCAAGTTTTCTATCGCAATGCCTCTTCATTAGCTAAAAATATGAAAGTTGTCGATACACCTTTTGTTGATTACATAAGCACTAAACCTGGTTTTATTGTGTTACGCTCCAATAAATAGTTGTTATGAGATGATCAATAAGAGGGAGTAGCTAATATTATTACTCCCACTTATTTTTATATTAGTTTTTACGAAAGAAGTGTGGAATAAATAGAATACTCAGTACCAAAATAGCTATTGTTGCGATCATGACACCAGAAAATGCTTGGTCAAAAGCAATATACGATTGATTTATCAAAATATGAGCGCTTTTTTCTGGAAGATGTTCAGATATTATTAGTGCTTCATCAAGGCTATCATAAACTTTATTATTAACAATTAATTGGTCTGGTAATGACAATTTTATCATATAGATGGCACTCATAAGTCCGCCCATAAAAGTAACACCAAGCACACTACCTAATTCATAAGCCACTGATTCAACAGAAGCAGCAACCCCAGCCTTTTCATCAGGTGCATTTAACATCACCGCAGTTGATGCGATTGTAAATAACATTCCTATTCCAAAACCAATTAATAATAAAAATGTAAATAGCGTCAATCCTGTTGATGTTTGATACACAAAAGTCAAACCAATCACACCCGCTAATGTACAAATTAACCCAAAGATAGTTAAACGCCTTTCACCTATTTTATGCAAAATAGCCCCAGTAAGTGGGCCAGCTAAAACAGATGCAATAGGAATTGGTATGATATAAAGAGCAGCATGAAGGGGTGTGAATCCCATGACTAGCTGCAATCTTTGGCTTAACAATAACTCAATGCCAACAATAATAATCATAGATAGCATTGCAATGACAATGCCCGCACTAAATTGTGGATTTGAAAACAATTTGAAATCAATCATTGGAGAACTGGATACTATCTGCCTATGGCTAAAGATAACTAAAAATAAAACCCCAATCCCCCCGCAATTGCTATCGCCCACCAATTAGAATAAGGCTTGCCAAGTTCTTTTATTGCATAAATGCTACTAATTAACCCAATAAGGACAATAATCGAGCCAATATAATCAATCTTTTGCTTATTTTTCCCACCACATTTAGGAATGAGGTAATAAGCAAAAGGGATAACCAATAACACAATTGGCACATTAATTAAGAAAACAGATCCCCACCAAAAATGATTAAGAAGCATACCTCCAATTAATGGTCCAAGCGCTGCTCCTCCAGAGGCAACAGCAGACCAAATCCCAATTGCTAATGCACGCTCTTTAGCATTAATAAAAACATGTCTAACAATAGATAATGTTGCTGGCATGCTCATTGCTGCTCCCACAGCAAGAAACCCCCTCGATAAAATCAAGCTGGTGGCTGTAGGAGAAAATGCAGCCCATAATGACGCTAAAGCAAATAAGGGCAGTCCAGCAAGAAACAGGGTCTTGTGACCAATACGGTCACTTAGCATCCCCGTTGCTGGCAATAAACCCGCGACAACCAAAGGATAAGCATTCATCACCCATAGCTTTTCAGAAGCTGTTGCTTGTAAATCATGGGTCAGTTTAGGCAGTGCTGTATACAAAACAGTCACATCGACAACAATTAGAAAAAGTACACTTGAAATTAAAAGTAAAATAATCCAGCGTTTATAATCAGCTAGCATAAAATCATCTCTATAAGTCTATATAATCGCCATTTATTTATGGCTGCGCTATAATATAAATCCATACGTACGTATTTAAAAGGAGAAAATCATAAATGGGACGTCAACGAACTATCGATCGAGATAAGCTATTAGATGCAGCTGAAGAGATTGTTATTAGTAAAGGTGCTGCTGCACTGACGATTGATGCTGTAGCAAAAGCAATGGGGATCTCAAAAGGAGGTGTTCAATACTGCTTTGGTAATAAAGATGCTTTGATTGATGCGATGTTTGATCGTTGGGGTCACACCTATGATGAAATCTTTGATAGAGAAATCGCGCGTGATAACTCACCAGAAAATAGAATCAATGCGCACCGAATAGCCACTCACGAACATGACAAAGTAGCCATCGCCAAAGGAGCAACACTGATGGCGTCATTATTACAAACACCTGAATATTTAGAGAGCACTCGCGAATGGTATCGCAGCCGACTAGATAATTTAGATACCACAACACCTTCAGGTAAACGTGCCAGACTGATGTTTCTAGCGACAGAAGGTGCTTTTATGCTTCGCTATTTTGGGTTTATGAATATAGATGAACATGAGTGGGATGATATGTTTAAAGATATGGCTGATATTTTGATTTCAGCTAAAAAGTAACTTTCTTTTGGGCTTTACCCATAAAGTAAAATACCCAGTAAATTTCACTGGGTATTCGATAACCTAAGTCGTCAACTTAGCATAGCTAACTGTTGATTTTATTCTACAGTCACAGATTTAGCTAAGTTACGTGGTTGGTCAACATCTGTCCCTTTGATCAAAGCAACATGGTAAGACAGAAGTTGCAAAGGTACAGTATAGAAAATAGGAGCAATCAGTTCTTCAACATGTGGTAGAGAAATAATTTTCATATTTTCACTTGCTTGAAAACCCGCATCTTGATCGGCAAAGACATACAGTAAGCCACCACGAGCACGAACTTCCTCAATGTTGGATTTTAGTTTTTCCAACAATTCATTATTAGGCGCAATGATAATCACTGGCATATCAGCATCAATTAGAGCCAAAGGACCATGTTTTAATTCACCAGCTGCATAAGCCTCTGCATGAATATAAGATATCTCTTTTAATTTTAAAGCACCCTCAACAGCAATAGGGTATTGGTCACCACGACCTAAAAATAGCGCATGGTTTTTATCTGAGAAATCTTCCGCTAATGCTTCAATAACTTTATCTTGAGATAACATACTTTCAATACGTGCAGGCAATGCATGCAGCGCATGAGCAATATTCTCTTCAAGTTCAGGCGCTGCACCTTTTAAACGCCCCATGTAAGCCACCAGCATCAACAAAACAGTTAACTGAGTAGTAAATGCTTTTGTTGAAGCAACACCAATTTCAGCACCTGCTTTTGTCATTAGCGCAAAATCAGATTCGCGAACTAATGAAGAACCAGCAACGTTACAAATTGCTAAAGAGGTTAGGTAGCCTAAATCTTTTGATAAACGCAGAGCAGCCAATGTATCTGCAGTTTCACCTGACTGAGACAGTGTGATCATCAAGCTATTTTTGCGATAAGCTGGGTTGCGGTAACGGTATTCAGATGCAATTTCAACATCACATGGAATACCCGCAAGTGATTCAAACCAATAACGCGCAACCATACCTGCGTTATAAGAAGTCCCACAAGCAACAATCTGAATATGCTCAACTTTTGAAAGAGTTTCTTGTGCAGATGCACCTAATTCACTGAGATCAATGCCATTATCTTTATTAAAATGACCTTCTAAGGTGTTTTTGATAGCCATTGGTTGCTCATAGATCTCTTTTTGCATGTAATGGCGATAAACGCCTTTATCACCAGCATCATATTGAACACTTGATTCAATTTGCTCACGTTCTACTTCTTGACCTTGATGATCAAAAATGCGGACAGAGCGACGAGTGATCTCTGCAATATCCCCTTCTTCAAGGTACATAAAGCGACGCGTCACTGGTAACAAAGCAAGTTGGTCTGATGCTAAGAAGTTTTCACCAACACCTAAACCAATGACTAATGGGCTTCCAGAGCGAGCCGCAACAAGTAATTCAGGTATACGGCTATCCATAATAACAGTGCCATACGCACCGCGTAATTGCGGAATAACCCGTTGAACAACTTCAATTAATGAGCCACCTTTTTGTTGTTCATGATGAACAAGGTGAGCAATGACTTCTGTGTCTGTTTCAGAACTAAAAACATAACCCAGTTTTTTAAGTTCTTCTTTGAGCTCTTGATAGTTTTCAATGATCCCATTATGAACAACAGCAATATATTCAGAAGTATGAGGGTGTGCATTACGTTCACTTGGAACGCCATGCGTAGCCCAACGAGTATGCGCGATCCCTGTTCCACCAAATACTGGCGTTTTCTCAGCTTCTTCCGCCAGCATTTGCACTTTACCAACTTCACGTAAACGCTGGAGATGTCCTTCTTGGTCAACAACAGCAAGACCTGCTGAATCATAACCACGATATTCAAGACGACGGAGACCTTCAATTAGAATTTCTGCGATATCACGTTGTGCGACAGCACCTACAATTCCACACATATAAATTTATTCCTAAACAAAAGGGCTTTTGCCCTGATAGTGTCGCCACCTGATTGTTATACAGCTTTTGCTGTCCCCCTAGCCTTGTAGAGATGGGGGTTATTGACTCTTCATTCATTAACTTGCTGTTTGTTATTCAACTATCCTGAATCTTAAAAAGAATAGTGTCATTAACAACCGACAAATTAAGTTATTTTGAGCACTTTTTATATTTTTAACGCTTATAGAGGAGAAACGTTGTCTCCCCCTTAAAATTTTATTTTTTCTTCGCTGGGCGATGCCAGTTTTTTATATGTACTTGTTTAACGCGGCTAACAACTAACTCGCCTTCATTGACATCTCGAGTAACCGTTGTACCCGCGCCAATTGTCGCACCATTAGCGATTGAAACTGGTGCAATAAATTGAGTATCAGAGCCGACGAATACATCATCGCCAATAACAGTTTTCGATTTATTCGCACCGTCATAGTTACAAGTTATGGTTCCTGCACCAATATTCACATTATCGCCAATCTGTGCATCACCTAAGTAAGTTAAGTGACCCGCTTTGGAGCCTTGTCCTAATGAAGCATTCTTCATTTCCACAAAGTTGCCAACGTGCGATTTTGCCGCCAATTTAGCACCAGGGCGTAAGCGAGCAAAAGGACCAACTGTACATTCAGTTGATAATTCAGAATTTTCTATCACTGAATATGGGCTGATAACTGAATTATCACCAATAACACAGTTCTTTAGAATACAGCCAGATTGAATATGGACGTTGTTACCTAACGTGACATTTCCTTCAATAATCACATTAGTATCAATAATAATATCGCGACCATGCGTTAATGTTCCGCGAATATCAAAGCGTTCAGGATCAATCAGCATAACACCCGCAAGCAGCAGTTTTTCTGCTTGCTCTTTTTGATAAATACGCTCAAGCGCAGCAAGCTGTAGGCGATTATTTACGCCCTCCATCTCACTAAGACGACTTGGGTGAACAGTTTCAATTTTGTTCCCCTCTTTGTGAGCTAATGCAATAATATCAGTGATATAATATTCACCTTGGGCATTATTATTGTCTAATTGGGATAACCAGCGTTTAAAGTCTTTACCACTTGCAACCATGATCCCTGTATTGATTTCTTGGATCTTACGCTGCTCTTCTGAAGCATCTTTCTGCTCAATAATTCCCACCACATTACCATTTTCACGAATAATGCGGCCATAACCTGTTGGGTTATCTAAAATGACTGTCAGTAAGCCAATACCACCTTCTGGCTTAACTTCAATGAGGCGTTGCAAAGTATCTTTCGCAATTAATGGAACATCACCATATAACATGATGACATCTTCATCATCATGAAAACTTGGTGCAGCCTGCTGCATCGCATGACCTGTACCAAGTTGCTCAGCTTGCAAGACCCAATTTAGATTTTGCTCACCCAATTTTTCTTTCAGTAAATCACCACCATGACCATATACAAGGTGAATGTCTGATGCCCCTACTGATTTAGCAGTATCAATAACATGCTGAACCATTGGCTTACCTGCTAACAAATGCAGGACTTTTGGCAACTCTGAATACATTCTTGTGCCTTTTCCGGCCGCAAGAATGACAACACTTTTTCTTTGCACTGTCATAATTTCCTGAAACTCCAAACTTGGGGTGAAAGTAAACCTATTTCTAACTTAAAATACTACATATTTCGCTCAAATAAAAAAGCCAGTTAGTGCAAACTAACTGGCTTTTCATTCAATCTATACGCCATTATTCAAATTTTGATAACTTATCATTCAAATAACAGCGCTAGCTTTACATTAGCTTTTTCGTCAACTCGATAACTCGAAGTTTCGCAATTGCTTTTGCAAGTTCTGCTGATGCCTGAGCATAATCCACATCGCCGTGCGCTTTACGGACGTGTTCTTCCGCTCTACGTTTAGATTCTAGCGCACGCGCTTCATCTAAATCTTTACCACGGATCGCTGTATCAGCCAGTACGATAACACCATTTGGTTGAACTTCTAAAATACCACCAGAGAGGTAAATTAGCTCTTCTTCACCAAATTGCTTAGTTATACGCACCATGCCCGGTTTTATGGCAGTCAGCAGCGGGGTATGCTGTGGATAAATACCAAGCTCACCTTCACTACCAGTCACCTGAACTTTTTGTACCAGTCCATCAAACATCTGTTTTTCAGCACTGACAACAGTCAGGTGGTATGTCATTGCAGCTACCATATCAACCTCCCGTCAGCCAGATTAAAGCTTTTTCGCTTTTTCCACAGCTTCTTCAATGGTACCAACCATGTAGAACGCTTGCTCTGGCAGGTGGTCATAATCACCATTAAGAATACCACCGAAACCACGGATGGTGTCTTTCAGAGAAACGAATTTACCCGGTGAACCCGTAAAGACTTCTGCAACGAAGAATGGTTGAGACAGGAAGCGCTGGATCTTACGAGCACGAGCAACAACCAGTTTGTCATCTTCTGACAATTCATCCATACCCAAAATTGCAATGATATCTTTCAGTTCTTGGTAACGTTGAAGGATAGATTGAACGCCACGTGCAACATCATAGTGCTCTTGACCAACAATGAGAGGGTCAAGCTGACGGCTAGTAGAATCCAGTGGGTCAACCGCAGGGTAAATACCCAAAGATGCGATTTGACGGCTTAGAACCACAGTTGCGTCCAAATGAGCAAAGGTTGTTGCTGGTGATGGGTCAGTTAAGTCATCCGCAGGTACATAAACCGCTTGTACAGAGGTGATAGAACCCGTCTTAGTAGAAGTGATACGTTCTTGAAGAACACCCATCTCTTCTGCCAGAGTTGGCTGATAACCTACTGCTGATGGCATACGACCTAACAGAGCAGATACTTCTGTACCCGCTAGTGTATAACGGTAGATGTTATCAACGAATAACAGAACATCACGGCCTTCATCACGGAATTTTTCCGCCATAGTTAGACCAGTCAAAGCAACACGCAGACGGTTTCCTGGTGGCTCATTCATCTGACCATAAACCAATGATACTTTGTCTAAAACGTTAGAATCTGTCATTTCATGATAGAAGTCGTTACCTTCACGAGTACGCTCACCCACACCCGCAAATACGGAGTAGCCTGAGTGTTCAATCGCGATGTTACGGATAAGTTCCATCATGTTAACGGTTTTACCAACACCCGCACCACCAAACAGACCAACTTTACCACCTTTCGCGAATGGACAGATTAAGTCCATTACTTTGATACCGGTTTCAAGGAGTTCTGTAGAACTTGAAAGTTCTTCGTAGCTTGGTGCTGCACGGTGAATAGACCAACGCTCTTCTTCGCCGATGTCACCTTTCATATCAATAGGATCACCCAGAACGTTCATAATACGTCCTAGAGTTGCTTTACCTACTGGTACTTCAATTGGGTGCTCTAAATCTGTTACATCTAAGCCACGGCTTAAACCATCCGATGTACCCATTGCGATACAACGAACAACACCACCGCCTAACTGTTGTTGAACTTCCAACACCAGTTTTTCTTTACCGTTCATAACCTCAAGAGCATCGTACACTTTAGGTACGTTATCTTGAGGGAACTCGACGTCCACAACGGCGCCGATTACCTGGATAATCTTTCCAGTAGCCATCTTGAATCCTCTACGTAATTCGTAAACCTAGCTGTTAAACCGCGGAAGCACCTGAAACAATTTCGGTAAGCTCCTGAGTAATGCTAGCCTGACGAGCTTTGTTGTAAACCAACTGCAACTCTTTGATCAGGTTTCCACCATTATCAGTAGCTGCTTTCATCGCTACCATTCGTGCGGCCTGCTCACTAGCCAGGTTTTCAACGACGCCCTGATAAACCTGCGACTCGATATAACGACGCAGCAGGGTATCCAGCAACGTCTTAGGATCGGGTTCATATATATAATCCCAAGATTTTTTCTTCAATGTTTCATCATTGCTTGGTGGCAATGGTAGAACTTGAAGAATAGTCGGTTCTTGAGACATTGTATTGATGAACTTATTGGTCACCACATACAGTTTATCCAAACGCCCTTCATCATAGGCTTGTAGCATAGAGTTAACTGGACCAATCAGATCTTGCAGAGTTGGGTTATCCCCCATTCCTGTTACTTGTGTCACGACATTGCCGCCAACAGAAGCAAAGAATGAAACTGCTTTAGAACCGATTAAAGCCAAATCAACCTGAACATTTTTTTCAGACCATGACTTCATATCAGCGAGTAGCTTTTTGAACAAGTTAATGTTCAAGCCACCACATAGACCACGGTCAGTTGAAACAACCAAATACCCGACACGTTTAACTTCACGCTCTTCGAGATATGGATGTTTATATTCCAGATTACCTAAAGCTAAGTGACCAATCACACTACGCATAGTTTCAGCATAAGGACGACTGGCAGCCATGCGTTCCTGCGTTTTACGCATTTTGGACGCTGCGACCATTTCCATCGCTTTAGTGATCTTTTGCGTGTTTTGCACGCTGGCAATCTTGGAACGTATCTCTTTTGCGCCGGCCATTTCTGCTTCTCCTTATTAACCAGACGGCCCATTAAAATTCATGGGCCGAATAGTATTACCAGGACTGAGTTGCTTTAAATGTATCGAGTAGGTTTTTCAACTTAGCTTCGATATCATCGTTATAGTTACCAGCCTGGCCGATTTCATTCATAAGGTCAGCGTGCTCGCGCAGTGCATAAGAAACTAATGCTGCTTCAAATGGACCAATTTTCGCTAACTCAACATCTTCCAAATAGCCACGTTCTGCAGCAAACAGAGACAATGCTTGTTCTGCTACTGACATAGGTGCATATTGTTTTTGTTTCAGCAATTCAGTTACTTTTTGACCGTGGCTCAACTGTTTACGAGTTGCGTCATCAAGGTCAGATGCAAACTGAGCAAATGCTGCCAATTCACGATATTGAGCAAGTGCTGTACGGATACCACCAGACAATTTCTTGATAATTTTAGTCTGAGCAGCACCACCAACACGAGATACTGAAATACCTGGGTTAACTGCTGGACGAATACCAGAGTTAAACAAGTTAGATTCCAGGAAGATCTGACCATCAGTAATTGAAATTACGTTAGTCGGTACGAATGCAGAAACGTCACCGCCTTGAGTTTCAATGATAGGCAGAGCTGTCAATGAACCTGTTTGGCCTTTAACTTCACCTTTAGTAAAGTCTTCAACATATTCAGCATTAACACGAGCTGCACGCTCAAGTAAACGTGAATGCAGATAGAAAACATCACCTGGGTATGCTTCACGTCCTGGTGGACGACGTAGCAACAGGGAAATTTGACGATACGCAACCGCTTGTTTAGACAGATCATCATAAACGATCAGAGCATCTTCACCGCGGTCACGGAAATATTCACCCATTGCACAGCCAGAATACGCAGAAAGGTATTGTAACGCAGCTGATTCAGATGCAGTTGCAACAACAACAATTGTATTTGCTAATGCGCCATGTTCTTCGAGTTTACGAACAACGTTAGCAACAGTAGAAGCTTTTTGACCAATCGCAACGTACACACATTTAATGCCTGAATCACGTTGGTTGATGATCGCATCGATTGCCAAAGCAGTTTTACCTGTTTGACGGTCACCGATGATAAGCTCACGCTGACCACGACCGATTGGAATCATCGCATCGACTGATTTATAACCAGTTTGTACTGGTTGATCAACCGATTGACGTTCGATAACACCCGGTGCAATCACCTCTACTGGTGAAAAGCCGTCATTCTCAATTGGACCTTTACCATCAATAGGCATACCCAGTGTATTCACAACACGTCCTAGTAGACCACGGCCTACTGGAACCTCAAGAATACGACCAGTACATTTAACTTTCATCCCTTCTGCCAAATCGGCATAAGGACCCATAACAACCGCACCTACAGAGTCACGCTCTAAGTTCAGTGCAATTGCATAACGGTTGCCAGGCAGCGCGATCATTTCACCCTGCATGACTTCGGCTAAGCCGTGGATACGAATAATACCGTCGTTGACGGAAACAATCGTACCTTCATTGTGAGCCTCACTCACAACATCGAACTGAGCAATACGCTGTTTGATCAGTTCGCTGATTTCGGTGGAATTCAGTTGCATATGCTCCAGTCCCCTTAAGACTGCAAGACGTCAGTTAAACGCTCTAAGCGACCGCGGACACTCCCGTCAATAACGAGGTCTCCAGCACGAATGATCACTCCAGCAATAACAGACTTATCAATTTTGCAATTCAGCTTAACTTTGCGTGACAGACGTTTTTCCATCGCTGCAGAAATTTTGGCCAACTGCTGCTCATTCAGTTCGGTGGAAGAAATAACATCAACTTCAATTGTTGATTCCAGAGCATCGCGCAATTGAACAAATTGTACGAGAACTTCTGGCAGCGCATTTAAGCGCCCATTTTCAGCCATTATACGAATCAGATTTTGAACATGCTCGTCAATTTCATCTCCACAAACAGAGATAAACGTTTTGGCTAATCGTTCTGGTGCTATAGAACCAGAAAGTAGCTCTCCAACCTGTTCATTGCGCGTCACCTCAGAGGTGAAGGCCAGCATATTCTGCCATTTTTCAACAGACTGGTTTTCCACAGCAAAGTCAAAAGCTGCTTTGGCGTAGGGGCGAGCTACAGTAGCGATTTCAGACATGCCCCTCCCTCCTTACAGTTCAGCGACTAGTTTATCAACGATGTCGCTGTTAGCAGCTTCATCCACGGAACGTTCGATGATTTTCTCGGCACCTGCGACAGCAAGCATCGCAACCTGTTTACGTAACTCTTCACGCGCACGTTTACGCTCAGCGTCGATCTCTGCTTGAGCTTGTGCAACGATCTTAGCACGTTCAGTTTCAGCTTCAGCTTTAGCTTCTTCAATCATTTGATTGCGTTGTTTATTCGCTTGTTCAAGGATGACTTGAGCATCTGCTTTCGCTTTTTTCATTCGGTCGGTTGCGTCGGTTTGCGCCAGTTCCAGGTTCTTTTTAGCACGTTCTGCGGAAGATAAACCGTCAGCAATTTCTTTTTGACGTTTTTCTATGGCCGCCATAATTGGTGGCCATACATACTTCATACAGAACAAAACAAACAGGACAAACGCGATAGCCTGGCCGAGGATTGTTGCATTTAGATTCACAGACAATACCTCTTGTTAGTTAATGAGTTAATGTTCTTAGTGTTCTTAATTAGCCAGCAACAGCGAACATTACATACAGACCCAGACCAACAGCAATCATCGGAATAGCATCAACAAGACCCATTACGATAAAGAACTGTGTACGCAGCAGAGGGATTAAATCCGGCTGACGAGCAGCACCTTCTAAAAATTTACCACCTAGGATGCCGATACCGATCGCAGCACCGATCGCCGCTAAGCCCATCATAATAGCAGCAGCCATGTACAGCAGATCCATACTCAGGTTTTCCATGACAGTCTCCAGTTTGTTTCAGTTAATACAAATATTGATTGTGAAATTAATGTTCTTCTGATGCCATCGATAGATAGACAACGGTCAGAACCATAAAAATAAAGGCTTGTAGCGTAATAATCAGTATGTGGAAGATAGCCCAAGGTAGGCTTAACAACCACTGTGACCACCACGGTAACAGTGCCGCGATAAGAATAAAGATCAATTCACCTGCATACATGTTACCAAACAGTCGCAGACCGAGTGATACAGGTTTTGACAGCAGGCTTACCCCTTCAAGAATCAAGTTGACCGGAATAAAAACAGGATGATTAAAAGGTTGAAGAGTCAACTCTTTTGTAAATCCGCCAATTCCTTTCATTTTGATGCTGTAGAAAAGGATTAGGATAAACACACCAATCGCCATCGACATAGTGATGCTGACGTCTGCTGTTGGAACAATACGCAGAGCCGGCAAACCTAAATAATGCTCACCAATGTACGGAATGAAATCGATAGGGAGTAAATCCAGAAGGTTCATTAGAAATACCCAGACGAACACCGTTAATGCCAGAGGGGCAATAACTTTGCTCTTACCGTGATACATATCACGGACTGTGTTATCAACGAAACCAATGATCAGTTCTATTGCAGTCTGTAACTTACCGGGTACGCCACTAGTCGCATTAACAGCAACTTTTCTAAATAGCCACAGGAACAGAGCCCCGAGAACTACCGAGAAAAAAAGCGAATCAATGTTCAACGCCCAAAACGTAGGACTAGCGTGGGGATCGACCAACTCAAAGGTACGCAGATCCAACTGAAGGTTTCTCAGGTGGTGACCTATGTACTCATTTGTAGTCATCACTTCTCCTGATGCAGACATGATGCCTCTTACCCTTTTGTAGTTTAAAAATACTTACCGCTTAAAAACGGCTGGTGCAACAATCTGAACAATTAGCACCGCTAAATAGGTCAAACCCAGTGGTGTTAATGACGCTTTGAACACACCAAAAGCAACAACTAAAATAGCGACCGTTGTTACAACTTTTAGCCCCGCACCTAATGCAAAGAACCAGGCAATGCGGACAGGTTCATCCTCTTCTTTTGCTTTCTGAAAGTGTGCTAGCAGCATAAATACGATATTAGGTAACCAGCATGCTAACCCACCCGCAAGAGCAGAGGCCCCCCATTCTATACTATTTGCACAGAAAGCCCCACTGAGGATAACAAAAGTTATAAACTGTAAAGACAAAAGCTTCACTGAATGCTTGTTGTCATAAAGAGAAACAGACATAACTTTTATATACTCCCAGCTGTTCTCAGCCTCAGAAACGCTAAGTGTTGTATAAAACTGCCTTTGCTTAAATGTGTCAAGAGACAAAAACGAGCAAATTATACGGGCAGGCGAAATGAATTCAATCAGTAAGTAGCGAAAAGGTGAATAAAATTTTAATTTTTTCGAGATAGCGCAGAAATGTTGCAAGAAGAATCAATAAATAGTTAATGACTCAACAGTTACCCATATTTTAATGTGATATTTATCACAATATTTTTGGAATGCTTTCAATAAGTTTCATCTTTTTTTACACAAAAAATAGATTTAAGTCATAAATCAAATAATTAAGTTAGTTATTTTTTATTCAAAAAAAGGTTTATTTTATTCGAACATTTAACTATTAATCATCTTTTGAATTAAAATGGTTTATTAAAAATAACCTTTTAGTAATAAATTTGATGTCAACACTCTATTTTTTTATACTTATTAGTTATTGATATGTAACTTGTGAGTAAATTTTATTTTTTTATCAAACCCACAAATAAAAATAGCAGTAACATTGTAAATGCGACTGCTATAGCCAAAAAAAATAAAAATTTTTTGATAAAGTTCAAATTTATTTGGCAAATAAAATCACTAAATGACGTTGTTCGTTAAGTTCTGGAACTTTTAATTCAGTGATTGATTTGACAACAAATCCACTTGGTAACTCAGTAAGTTCCTCATCCCTAACAATGCCTTTTAAAGCATAAAATAACCCATTTTCATTAGGGAGATGATGACACCAGCTCAACATGTCATGCAATGAAGCAAATGCACGGCTAATAACACCATCAAATCCAATATCAGTTTGGTATTCTTCAACTCGAGCTTGGATAGGCTCAATATTATTTAAGCCTAATTCATGCTGTACTTGCTTCAAAAAGCGAATACGCTTTCCTAGGCTATCAAGTAATACAAAATGAGAATCAGGGCGCACAATAGCAAGAGGAACACCGGGTAAACCAGGACCAGTTCCTACATCAATAAATGTGCTTCCTTTTAGCCGATCGTTCACCACAATGCTATCCATGATATGACGTATTAGCATTTGTCGTGGGTCACGAACAGAGGTTAAATTATATGCATTATTCCATTTAGCCAGAAGTTCGACATAACCAACTAATTGCTGTTTCTGTTTTTCTGATAATTCAATATTTGTTTTAGCTAACAATTTATTTAGCTGCGCCAATAAATCCATGATCAAGCACTCCTACGCAGTAAGCCTTGTTTTTTTAACCAAACAAGTAGAATTGAAATCGCTGCTGGAGTAATTCCTGAAATACGTGATGCTTGACCAATTGATGTTGGTTTATGGTCGTTCAACTTAGCCATAACTTCATTTGATAAGCCTTTCACTTGTTTATAATCAAGATCAATTGGCAGTAATGTACTTTCATTACGTAATTGACGTTCTATTTCCTCTTGTTGACGTGCAATATAACCTTCATATTTCACTTGAATTTCAACTTGATCTGCTGCTTGAGGATCAACAATACCTGGTGAAAAACGACTTAGTGATGTCAACAATTGGTAATTCATTTCAGGACGACGCAATAACTCTTCACCATTAGCTTCTTTAGAAAGAGGCACTGATAAAATTTGATCTATTTCCTCATGGCCTTCAGCTTTAGGGTGAACCCAGATATCTTTTAGACGTTGGCGCTCTTTTTCTATCAATTCAACTTTGTTGTTAAAATGCGCCCAACGAACATCATCAACTAAGCCTAATTCACGACCTTTTTCAGTTAAACGTAAATCAGCATTGTCTTCTCGTAACATTAATCGATATTCAGCACGAGAAGTGAACATACGGTAAGGTTCTTTTGTACCTAAAGTACATAAATCATCAACTAAAACACCTACATATGCTTGGTCACGGCGAGGGAACCAACCTTCTAAATCAAAAGCAAATTGAGCAGCATTTAAACCCGCTAATAACCCTTGAGCTGCTGCTTCTTCATAACCGGTTGTGCCATTAATTTGACCAGCAAAGAATAATCCATGAATAAATTTACTTTCTAATGTTTGTTTTAGATCTCTTGGGTCAAAGAAATCATACTCAATGGCATAACCAGGGCGGACTATTCTTGCATTTTCCATTCCTTTCATTGAATGAACAATTTGCATTTGTACATCAAAAGGCAAGCTGGTTGAAATTCCATTAGGATAAATTTCGTTACTTGTTAACCCTTCTGGTTCTAAGAAGATCTGGTGACTATTTCGATCCGCAAATCGCATGACTTTATCTTCGATCGAAGGACAATAACGTGGACCGATCCCTTCAATGATCCCTGCATACATAGGACTACGATCAAGGTTATTTCTTATTACATCATGTGTTTTTTCATTGGTGTATGTGATGTAACAAGGCATTTGATCTGGATGTTGATCTGGTGAGCCTAAAAAGGAAAAAACAGGCATTGGATTATCGCCAAGTTGTTGAGCTAATTGGCTAAAGTCAATAGTCCTAGCATCAATTCTTGGTGGTGTTCCTGTTTTTAGACGATTTACACGTAAAGGTAATTCTCTTAAACGTTGTGATAATGAAATAGCTGGCGGATCACCTGCACGACCACCACTATAATTTTCTAATCCAATATGGATTTTACCATCAAGAAAAGTTCCGACGGTAAGAACAACCGCTTTGGCTTTAAATTTTAAGCCCATACGGGTAACAGCACCCGTAACTTTATTATTTTCAACAATTAAATCTTCAACTGGTTGTTGGAAGATCATTAAATTTGGTTGATTTTCTAATGCTGTCCTGACTGCTTGGCGATAAAGAACACGGTCTGCTTGAGCCCGAGTTGCTCTGACAGCTGGCCCTTTGCTGGCATTGAGTGTTCTAAATTGAATACCCGCTTTATCAGTAGCGGTAGCCATAAGGCCACCTAGGGCATCAATCTCTTTTACCAGATGCCCTTTACCGATCCCACCAATGGCTGGGTTACAAGACATCTGACCCAATGTATCAATATTGTGAGTCAATAATAGGGTTTGACGCCCCATACGTGCAGCTGCCATTGCTGCTTCAGTACCGGCATGACCACCACCAATTACGATGACGTCAAATTGCTCTGGATAAAACATGTGTGAACCTTAACGTTAAGAAAATGCGGAGTGTTGCATTTGAGATGTGAATTCTACTCAAGTTTTAAGGATAGACCAAGCCCAGTTGATCTGGCCTTATTAGTATTAAGATCTTTTTATTTAAAGATCTCTTTATTAGATCTTTTATTAGGATCAGCCTTATCTGTGGATAACTGAATATTCACTAGAAAGATCATCAAAATAGAAAGGATCATAATCTGTGAATGATCCGTGATCCTATTGCGTATAAGCTGGGATCAAAAAGGGTAGTTATGCACAACCAAAGGTAACCTTAAAACTTATACTTTGGATAACTACTGGTTAATACCGTGATCTTACCAGAGTTATCCACAGCTGACTGCTGGTTATTTGAACAAATTAGAGTTCGTTTGCCCAAATTTTAACCCATTCACCCGCGGGATCTTCCGGTATTTCATGTTTCTGAACATCAATTTCAAGAAGATCACCGATCCTTTTTGCACCATGATCGAGTAATAACTTATCTAAGGTATGGATCGCACCACAAAAAGTATCGTACTCAGAGCTTCCTATGCCAACAGCTCCAAATTGAACCTGACTAAGATCTGGTGATTCATTAGCTATTTCTTCTGCTAAGGGCTGAATATTTTCAGGTAGCTCGCCTGCTCCATGAGTAGAACTAACCACCAGCCATAGGCCTTCTAATGGTAATGAATCAAGATCTGGCCCATGCTGAACATCTGTTTCATAACCAAGCTCTTCTAATATCTCAGCCATATGTTCTGCTACATATTCAGCACTACCCATAGTACTGCCACTAATAAGAGTTACTTTTGTCATGGTTGTTCTCATTCGCAATATTAGGACGGTATTGTACGCTGTGAATGAGCTGGGATCTACCTGTGGATAATGTGGTTATATAAATTTTTTTCAAGGGCTAATAGTACGCATGATCGGGTTCTGTAGCGAGATCAGCGTTTCTGTTGATTGTATTTCATCAATAGTTTGAATTTTGTTGATAAGTACATCTTGGAGTGCATCGATCGACTTACACATAACCTTAATAAAAATACTGTATTGGCCAGTGGTATAATAAACTTCAACGACTTCTTCTAATGCATCAAGTTTATTTAATGCAGTATGGTAATCTTTGGCACTTTTTAAAATAATGCCGATGAAACAACAAACATCAAAACCTAATTGTTTAGGGCTAATATCGATTCGGGTACCTGTAATAATTCCCGCCTGCTTCATTTTCTCCACTCTTACATGGATTGTCCCTGGGCTAACTGAGAATTTTTTGGCTAATTCTGCATATGCAGTACGGGCATTTCGCATTAATTCGTGAAGTATGTCACGATCGAGATTATCGATTTGATAATTTTCGGGCATTATTATCTCCTTATTTTAACGAATCATCATTTTTATAGTGTATTTTTTGAATAAAATAAATGGTAAAGGGTTTTTTTATGAAGTATATTGAATTTATACCCTGTTTTGTTGCTTAATCTATACATCAGCTAATACAGCAAACAAATTATGGGTGAACAAAATGGACAAATCATTTATCGAACAACAACAACAAATTAGTTTTGTTAAATCGTATTTCTCACGTTTACTAGAAAAAGAGCTTGGTTTAATTGAAGTTCAAGGGCCAATTTTGAGTCGCTTAGGTGATGGTACTCAAGATAACCTATCAGGACATGAAAAAGCCGTTCAAGTAAAAGTGAAATCAATTCCGGATGCAACTTTCGAAGTTGTTCACTCTTTGGCTAAATGGAAACGTAAAACATTAGGTCGTTTCGATTTTCAACAAGGCCAAGGTTTATACACTCATATGAAAGCATTGCGTCCAGATGAAGATCGCTTAACCCCAATCCATTCCGTCTATGTTGATCAATGGGATTGGGAAAAAGTGATGGCAGATGAGGAGCGTTCTCTTCCTTATCTGAAGCAGACAGTGGGTAAAATCTATCAGGCAATAAAACAAACAGAAGCCGCAATAAGTACTGAATTTGGACTGGCACCGTTCCTGCCAGAACAAATTCACTTTATCCACAGTGAAGAACTGCTACAACGTTACCCTGATTTAGATGCAAAAGGCCGTGAGCGTGCTATTGCGAAAGAATTAGGGGCTGTTTTTCTTATCGGCATTGGTGGTCAATTATCAAACGGTGAATCACATGATGTACGTGCGCCGGACTATGATGACTGGACAACTGAAAACGAAGATGGCTTTAAAGGTTTAAACGGTGACATCATTGTATGGAACCCTGTGTTGCAAGATGCATTTGAAATTTCATCAATGGGTATTCGTGTAAGCCCTGAATGCTTAACGCGTCAATTAGGTTTGACGGGGGATGAAGAGCGTATGTCACTTGAATGGCACCAAGCATTAGTTCAAGGTAAAATGCCTCAAACTATTGGCGGTGGAATTGGTCAATCACGTTTAGTGATGCTGCTATTACAACGTCAGCATATTGGCCAAGTTCAATGCGGTGTTTGGTCACCAGAAACACGTGAATCCGTAGTTGGAATGCTGTAATTAGCGATTAAAGCGGCGTAATAGCCTGCTTTTTAACCCGGTATCGAAACGCCAAATATGATCGAATATTTTCATGATACCGGGCTTCCCATAATTTGAAACTGATACCGCATGGAAGCGGTATTTTCCTATCTTCTGAAGGGATTTTATCTTCTGTATTAATTCTTCTGGTAAACGTTGAGAGACGAAATCTGAAATTACAACAGCATCAGCATCTAGCCATTTTGGGGATTCCAAACGTTTTGCTGTTTCCTGTAAACAGCCAGCAAGATCAGTTCCACCTTTGAATGATTGATGTAAAAAACGGATACATTGCTCTAATCCATCGGTTGATAATAAATCGTAATGTACCAATTCGGTTGAAAATAACATGATATGGCATGAACGATTATCAGCGAGAGCAATCTTCATCAACGCTAAACAAAATGCTTTAGCATAACGTTCATTTAGCCCACCCATAGAACCTGATGTATCAATACAAACTATGAATGGTCCTCGAGGTTGTTCCTCATCTGTATGATGAGTTACAGGACGTAATACACGTCTTTCTTGCCAACTTTCACCTTGTAATCGGTACGTAATGAGCTGTTTTTCTAATAACTTACGATAAAATTCAAATTCAATTTCTTCTAGCCCTAACATCGCCAATTCAGTGGGCAGTAATCTTAAAATATCATCACTTTGTCTAATGCCATCAACTTGTTCCGGTACCGTTTCTGGCACTTTTTCCATAATGGTCATGGGCTCTAGGAGTACATTATCTTCTGGTAATGAACGAGCTGATTGGCTTCTACCTAATAGCTGTGCAATCTTTTCTAATTCGGGTTGCTGTTGTAAAAAATCACTATAGCTATTTAATAATTTATCGTTGTAACCTGAAGCCGTATTGATACCTTTACTTAAATCCCATAAACGGCCTGCCGCCCTTTCATTTTCACCTAATATTCTTTCTAAATTACCACTAAGTGCAAGCTGCTTTTGTAATTCAGCTAAAAGTTGCTCTTTTTCTTGTTCTAGCAAATTCTTATGTAATGTTGTGACTTGTAATATTAAATTTATTCGCCAACGTTGCACAAAAAGCGTTTGTCTTGCACTGAGATTGTCTATTTTTCCTTTTGCGAGTTTGTCCGCTTCCATATAAAAAGGAGAATCAATATTTTTTAATGTTTCAACTAACTCAGGTAGCTGATAGAAAAATTTCTCAGTGGCTAGCCCCAACGTTTGTTGATAAAGCTGAAATTCTTCTACGATCTGCGGAGGCACAATGGTATCTTGCAACTTCTGTTTTATATCTTTTTTCCAATCAGATAAATCGCGTAATAAGGCTTTTTTTAATCTAGGGTGTTTTTCGAAGAATACCGCTAATTGAGGTGCAGCTAAAAGAGATATGATGATCTCTTCAATTAATTGACTTTCATTTACTGACAGAAGTAGGTCTAACGTGGCTAAACTGAGCATATTATTATCCCGCTTTGCCTGTCATTTGATTACGTAATTGCGTAAGCCTTTCTGTTAATTTGATAAAGCTAGATTCGATATCTGCAAGCCAATTTGTTTCTATAAATAGATTTGGTTGCTGTTTTTCAAATTGGTAACGGGCAGATTGTATCTCACTTTGTATTTTATCAAGCTTATCAATCCATTCTGTATTATCTATGTTACCTACAGTTGTCACTTGCTCTTGTAAATAAAGCGTTGAAGTTTGATGGCTAACATCAAGTAATTGTATTTGATTTAAATTATTAACTTCCGCAGCAATATTTTGGGCAAAGCCTATTCCATTAAGATGGGCAGAAAGCGTATCACCTTTAGTCAAAAATTGGGCAAGTGATTTTTTATCCATTGTGATGAAAGTGACTTTTATATCATGCAACTGCAATGGTTTATGTAAAAACAGTGTCAGCCGTCCTTCTTGAATAGAGTCTGGAAGTGTATAAGATGGTCGACGAACAAACATCGTACTGTTTTTATTCACTTTAAATGCATTTTGGTTGTGGTGTTCTTGCGTTGATGTTGTCCAATTTTGGTAGAGCAGTTCCATTTCACGTGATAATTTTCTTTGTTGCCAGCCATCTTCTTCTAAAATTGTTTTTATCATACGCGGCAAAGCATTCATAGAATCCATGTCGTGCCATAAGCAGTCTTTTAATAAAACAATATCGAGAGGAGAAATAGCACTACGACCATTAAAAAAGGCGCTCGCTTGCAGTAAATAAACGGCTTTTTTCCAACGTCTATCAGAGACATAAATATGTTTATCTGTAGCATCAATTTGTTGGCGTAATTGATAAATCAACTCAAAACAGTGATCGGGCAGCAATATTTTAGGGATCTGTTGTTGCCACTCCTCATATTCTTCATTACTGATTTTTAAATGTTCTGGTACTAATGATTCCTCATTAGGTGATTTATTGGTGAGTAATGCTCGAAAATTTTGTTTTTCATGAACTTTATCTAGCCAAATTCTTACTAGCATTCGGTCAAAAAGTGCTTCAAGGCTATTATCTGCATCAGGAAGTTCATTTGATGCTGTGACTAATAAACGCATAGGAATGAGACTTTCATCATCACCATTACGGAATTTACGCTCATTAATTGCTGTCAGTAGCGTATTTAAAATTGCAGGACCCGCTTTCCAAATTTCATCAAGGAAAACCACTTCTGCATCAGGTAGATATCCTTTCGTTAATCTTTGATAGCGCCCTTCATCTTTTAAAGCTTGAATGGATAATGGGCCAAAAATTTCTTCGGGTGTGGAAAAACGCGTCATTAAATATTCAAATGCATTTGCTTGATGAAATACATACTTCATGCGGCGAGCAATTAGGCTTTTTGCTATACCAGGAGGTCCCAATAGGAAAACACTTTCGCCACTAAGAGTTGCAAGTAAACACAAACGGATCGCTTGTTGACGTTCATATAAGCCATTTTCTAGGTAGTTGCTTAGTTGTGCAATGCGTTCTGCTAACTGCATATGCTTTCCTTTATTATTTAGGGTCAATCCACTAAGTTATCTATTGAATGATTAATTTTGCAACGAATTTTAATTTTTTTCTGTGATACTTATTAATAACTAATAAAACCGATTCAGCAATAATATTATCAAGGCTCCCCAGTTTTTTGTCTGTTTTCTAAACAACGAAACGTTTCGATAATGATCACAAATCTCACCTAACAATATTGAGTTGTTGGTTTTCTTATCTATGATTATTTTTAGCGAAACGTTTCGCTAGCAAGATAACGGTAGGAAAATAATGAAAAAAGGTGTTTTGCTAAATTCTAATATTTCATCGGTAATCGCAAAATTAGGACATACTGACCATATCACCCTTGCTGATGCTGGGTTGCCTATTCCGTCACAAGTTGAGCGTATTGATTTAGCTGTGACACAAGGATTACCTGATTTCATGTCCGTTCTTAGCGTGATAACACAAGAAATGCAGGTTGAAAAAGCAATTTTGGCGGAAGAGATAAATACCATTAATCCTGAAATGAAAAATAGGATATTGGCCCATTTAGATTTATTAGCTCAAATGCAAGGAAAACCGATTGATGTGGAGTTTTGTGATCATGAAAATCTAAAAAAAATAACTCATGACAGCAAAGCGGTCATTAGAACTGGGGAATGTTCACCTTTTGCTAACGTGATCCTCTGCTCCGGTGTGACTTTCTGAGGTGTATATGCAACCTTTACTGGAACTTATCGGCATTGATAAATCTTTTCCCGGAGTTAAAGCATTAAGTGGTGCTGCATTAAATGTTTATCCCGGAAAAGTGATGGCACTTGTTGGGGAAAATGGTGCCGGCAAATCAACAATGATGAAAGTCCTTACTGGTATCTATAATAAAGATGCTGGTGCTATTCGCTATTTAGGGAATGAAGTCAGCTTCCAAGGACCGAAATATTCACAAGAAGCTGGAATAGGGATTATTCATCAAGAATTAAACTTAATTCCGGAACTCACCATTGCTGAAAATATTTTTCTTGGTCGTGAATTTGTCAATAAGTTTGGCAAAATTGACTGGAAAACCATGTTTAGTGAATCTGATAAATTACTAAAACGCCTAAATCTTAATTATGACAGCCGCCAATTGATTTGCCATTTGTCTATTGGTGAGCAGCAAATGGTTGAAATAGCAAAAGTCCTAAGCTTTGAATCCAAAGTAATTATCATGGATGAGCCGACAGATGCTTTAACGGATACTGAAACAGCATCTTTATTTAAAGTCATCAAAGAGTTGAAATCTCAAGGTTGTGGCATTGTCTATATTTCCCATCGTTTAAAAGAGATCTTTGAAATTTGTGATGATGTGACAGTTTTTCGCGATGGACAATTTATAGGTGAAAAAGCGGTTAACGAACTTGAAGAAGATACATTAATTGAAATGATGGTTGGCCGTAAATTAGAAGATCAATATCCACGTATTCAAATTCCTACAGGTGATATCCGCCTACAAATCGACAATATTTCAGGTCCTGGTGTTGATAATGCGAGTTTTTCATTACATTCAGGCGAAATTCTCGGTATATCAGGCTTAATGGGGTCTGGCCGAACCGAATTGATGAAAATTATCTACGGTGCTGCTTTGAAAAAATCGGGTGAAATCAGAATTGAAGGAAAAAGCATTAACTTAAAAACCCCACAAGATGGATTAAATAACGGAATTGTTTACATATCAGAAGACAGAAAACGTGATGGATTAATTTTAGGTATGTCCGTGAAAGAAAACATGTCCTTAACGGCACTACGGTATTTTAGCCAAGCGGGTGGGATGCTTAAGCATAAAGAAGAGCAGCAAACTGTGGGTGATTTTATTCGATTATTCAATATTAAAACACCTTCTATGGATCAAATCATAGGTCATTTGTCTGGGGGGAATCAGCAAAAAGTTGCGATAGCGCGCGGATTAATGACAAGACCTAAGATATTGATTTTAGATGAACCAACTCGTGGCGTGGATGTTGGCGCTAAAAAAGAGATCTATCAGTTAATTAATCAATTTAAAAAAGAAGGTCTTAGCATCATTCTGGTTTCATCTGAAATGCCTGAGGTCATGGGGATGAGTGACAGAATTCTTGTGATGCATGAAGGCCATATTAGTGGTGAATTTTCAGCTAAAGAGGCAACACAAGAAGCGCTTATGGCCGCCGCAGTAGGCAAAAATTACAGCTCAGTTCAGGAGTTATCAGCATGAGTTCAAATACGGCAACATCAAAACGCTGGTTTAGTAAAGAGTGGTTAATGGAGCAAAAATCATTAATTGCTCTACTTATTTTAATTGCAATTGTCTCGTCATTAAGCCCTAACTTTTTCACAATTAATAATTTATTCAATATATTACAACAAACTTCAGTCAACGCAATTATGGCTGTTGGCATGACTTTAGTGATCCTGACTTCGGGGATTGATTTATCTGTAGGTTCATTATTGGCTTTAACTGGTGCTGTTGCTGCATCTATGGTTGGGGCTGATGTTAATGCTTTTGTCGCGGTTGGCGGCGCATTAGCACTTGGTGCTGCAATTGGTGCATGTACAGGGGTGATTGTCTCAAAAGGGAAAGTCCAAGCCTTTATTGCCACTCTAGTCATGATGTTATTACTGCGTGGTGTTACCCGCGTCTATACTGACGGTAGCCCTATTAATACAGGTTTTAGTGATAATGCGGATGTGTTTGGTTGGTTTGGTATCGGTCGCCCACTAGGTATGCCAACACCTGTTTGGCTAATGATTATTGTCTTTATTGCCGCATGGTATTTACTGCACCACACTCGCTTAGGTCGTTATATTTATGCTTTAGGCGGAAATGAGGCTGCCACGCGTTTATCTGGCATCAATGTTGATCGTATTAAAATAATTGTTTATGCCTTGTGTGGCTTATTAGCCGCACTAGCGAGTGTGATTGAAGTTGCTCGACTTTCCTCTGCACAACCAATGGCAGGTAATGGGTATGAATTAGATGCCATTGCAGCTGTTGTTCTTGGTGGAACAAGTTTGGCTGGGGGAAAAGGCCGAATTGTTGGTACTTTGATTGGGGCACTGATCTTAGGCTTTTTAAATAATGGATTAAACTTATTAGGAATATCATCAAATTATCAGATGATTGTGAAGGCTGTCGTTATTTTATTAGCTGTTCTTGTTGATAATAAAAAGTAATTTCTCTACTACCCTACAACTGCAGGAAAATGATAATGAAAATGAAAAAACTCGCCACCTTGTTATCTGCGGTAGCATTAAGTGCAACAGTTAGCATGAATGCAATGGCAAAAGATAGTATTGCACTTGTCATTTCGACATTGAATAATCCATTCTTTGTCACAATGAAAGATAGCGCGCAAAAAGAAGCAGATAAACTCGGTTATGAATTAATAGTATTAGATTCTCAAGATAATCCCGCAAAAGAGTTAGCCAACGTACAGGATTTGACTGTTCGTGGAACAAAATTAATGCTGATTAACCCAACTGATTCAGATGCGGTTGGAAATGCGATTATAATGGCAAACCAAGCAAAGATTCCGGTCATTACGCTAGATCGTGCAGCAAATAAAGGTGAAGTCATTAGCCATGTTGCCTCGGATAACCGTATGGGCGGTAAAATGGCTGCGGATTACATTGCAGAAAAAATAGGAAATGATGCTAAAGTTATTCAATTAGAAGGCATTTCAGGAACTTCAGCTGCCCGTGAACGCGGTGAAGGCTTTAATGCTGGGGCAAAAGAGCATAAATTTAATATATTAGCTAGCCAACCCGCTGATTTTGATAGAACAAAAGGTTTGAACGTGATGCAAAATTTGTTAACTGCACATCCAACCGTTCAAGCTGTATTCGCACAAAATGATGAAATGGCATTAGGTGCATTAAGAGCTTTACAAACTGCTGGGCGTGATGACGTATTAGTTGTTGGTTTTGATGGAACCAATGATGGTATTAAAGCAGTTGAAGGTGGCAAATTGGGTGCGACTATAGCGCAACGCCCTGACCAAATAGGTATTGTTGGAATAGAAATTGCCGATAAAGTGTTAAAAGGTGAAAAAGTTGAAGCAACTGTTCCCGTTGAATTAGAACTGGTTGTCAAAAAATAAAAAATATTTAACCGCTGTTAATTATGGCAGCGGTTTATTCTATTTGCAGAGCCAAAAAGCAAAAGGAAATAGAGATGATGGAACCCGCCAAACTCGTCGTTTTAGGCAGCATTAATGCTGATCATATTCTTAATATTGCACAATTCCCACTTCCCGGAGAAACCGTTAGGGGTAATCATTATCAGGTTGCGTTTGGAGGAAAAGGGGCAAATCAAGCTGTTGCAGCTGGGCGCAGTGGTGCAGATATTACATTTATTGCTTGTGTTGGCGATGATGATCTCGGGCTGAATATTAAAAAGCAGCTTCAACACGATAAAATTCAAATTGATTGCATTGATACCATCCAAAATGAAACAACGGGTGTTGCGCTAATTTTTGTAAACCAACAAGGTGAAAATGTTATCGGTATTCATGCTGGAGCAAATGCATGTTTAACTAAAGATAAAGTCACTACTTATCAGCAAAAAATTATGCAAGCAGATGCAATCTTAATGCAGCTGGAATCCCCTATTGAAACTGTTCAATTAGCGGCTGAGATTGCAAAGAAAAATAATACTAAAGTGATCCTCAATCCTGCACCTGCTCAGACACTTTCAGATAATCTTTTATCTTTGATAGATATTATTACACCCAATGAAACTGAGGCTGAATATTTAACAGGAATTGCGGTAAAAGATGATCAAGGTGCCGAGGCCGCAGCTCAAGCCTTACATGATAAAGGGATCAGTAAGGTCATTATCACATTAGGTGCTAGAGGTGTTTGGTTTAGTGAAAAGGGTAAAAAAGGCCAAATTATTGCTGGATTTAAGGTTGAAGCTATCGATACTATTGCCGCAGGAGATACCTTTAACGGCGCTTATGTAACAGCTTTACTTGAAGGAAAAAATGATACTGAAGCAATTATTTTTGCACATGCCGCTGCTGCTATTGCCGTAACGCGAGCAGGTGCGCAACCTTCAGTTCCATGGCGTAGTGAAATCGATACATTTTTAACTCAACAGGAATAATGTGTGGCAACAATGAAAGATGTTGCACGCCTTGCTGGTGTGTCTACATCCACAGTTTCTCATGTGATTAATCAAAATCGTTACGTTAGCGAAAGTGTGACGTTACGAGTAAAAAATGCCATTTTACAGCTAAATTATGCACCTTCTGCTGTAGCTAGAAGTTTAAAAATAAATCGAACTAATACGATAGGGATGTTGTTAACAGCAAGTAATAACCCTTTTTATGCGGAGGTTGTTCGGGGCGTTGAGCGCAGTTGTTATGAACGAGGCTATAGCTTAATTTTATGTAATACCGAAGGCGACCTTCAACGTATGAACCATAGTTTAGAGACGTTATTACAAAAACGTGTCGATGGTTTATTGATTATGTGCACAGAAGTTCAAGGACCGTCAAAAGAAGTCCTTTCCCGTTACCCAGCCGTTCCTACTGTAATGATGGATTGGTCTCCTTTTGATTCAGCGGGTGATATCATTCAAGATAATTCGTTTCTTGGTGGTGAAATAGCGGCTCGTTATTTAATAGAGGCAGGTTTTAAACATATTGCTTGTATTTCTGGACCGCAAGATAAGTCGCCAGCTCGAGCGCGTTTTTTAGGGTTCATGTCAGCCATGAAAGAAGCCGATGTAAATATTCCTGATGAATATATTATTTTTAGTGATTTTGAGTTTGCGGGTGGCTTTAACTCAATGAACCAATTGTTAGAATTAAAAAATCCGCCACAAGCTATCTTTGCAGGAAATGATGCAATGGCAGTTGGCGCTTATCAGGCCATTTTTCGCAAAGGGTTAAATGTACCGAATGATATTTCTATCATCGGATATGATGATATTGATTTATCATCCTATATGATCCCACCTTTAACTACTATTCATCAGCCTAAAGATGAGCTTGGCAAATTAGCGGTAGATCAATTAATTTTTAGGATGGATAACCCAGAAGCTGATATTAATGTTTTAGTTTTGACGCCCAAGCTGATTGAGCGCCAATCTGTTAAACGATATTAGCCATTATCTTGGGATTTATTCTTTATTAGGTTTTGACCATCTGTTTTGCCTAATAATAAGAATACAAAAGCGGATACCAGTGTGATTGCGCCGACTGTAATAAAAGTATAGTGGAAATTATCAACAGTGTTGCCATCTGTCCATCCACTGTAAAAATTCAGTATTGATGCGCTGACTGCAATACCAAAACTTATTGATAATTGTTGTGTCACAGCTAGCATGCTATTTCCTGAACTTGCATTATTATCTGTTAAATCGGCTAAGCAAATGGTGTTCATTGCTGTAAATTGGGTCGACATAAACATGCCGAGAACAAATAACGGAATGATAAGTAAATAGATAGACATACTTGGTGTTTGAAGGGCGAACTGAGCTATCATAAAACCAATAATCAGTGTGACAACAAAAAGCGTTGTTCTATAACCATATTTGGTCAGAACTCGAGTTACAGAAGATTTAGCCAGGATTGACCCTACTGCCATTGGTGCCATCATCATACCTGAAACTACAGCTTCATAACCAAAACCTACTTGTAGCATTAATGGCATTAAAAAGGGAATACTACCTGTCCCTAAACGGGTCGCGAGATTACCGCTAATTCCTATGCTAAATGTACGTGTTTTAAATAAATTGAGTGGAATAATGGCATGCCGGATATGTTTCGCATGAAAAATATAGAGTATTAAACAGAGAAAGCCGCCTAAAACAAGAGATGCAGGAATATAAGTTGATAGTGATTTATCCCCAAATAGATCAAGACTGACGGATAACATGACTAAGCCGAAACCAAATAGAATAAAGCCAAGCACATCAAACTTACGTTTTGGCATTTTAAAGTCAGGCATATATTTCAGCGCATACAAAATACCTAATATCCCTATAGGGATATTGATGATAAATATCCAATGCCATGTTACATAAGTCACGAGAATACCACCAAGGAGAGGGCCTAAAATGGGGCCGACTAATCCTGGAATGGTGACAAAATTAAGTATGGGCAATAATTCACTTCTTGGGTATGCACGTAAGAGAGCAAGACGCGCTACCGGCATCATCATTGCGCCACCAATCCCTTGGATCACGCGTGATGTCACCAAAAAGGTGAGTGAAGGAGATAATGCACAAAGTAGAGAGCCTAGTGAAAATAAGGATACAGCTAGGATAAAAATACGGCGAGTACCAAATCTATCCGCAAACCAGCCACTAACCGGTATAAGAAGAGCAACTGTCAATGTATAGCTGATAATTGCTGATTGCATTGCTAGTGGAGAATGATGAAGACTTTTGGCTATATCAGGCAAAGCAGTATTCAATATCGTTGCATCAAGTGCTTGCATAAAAAAAGCCATCGCGGCTATCCATGGCAAACCTGACATACTTTTCGCTGTTTTTAACATCGGTAACCTATCAATAAAAAGTTAAAACCAAAACGGGTCAATCTCGTACTAAATTTGTTTTTCTGTAATGGTGAGTAATTTATAACAGAGTTCAAAAGCTTTAGCGCTATCATCTTTTATTATTGAATCAACTAGCTGGCGGTGAAGATCAACTTCAATAACCTCATTTTCAGTAATTGCATCGAAATAGCGTTCATAAACAGAATGAAATAAATTAGCAAAAGAGATTAAAAATGGATTTGCACAGGCTTCATATATAGCTAAATGAAATCGATGATCGACTTGTATCCATTGTTGTCTATCAAATTGCTCAGCTAATAGTTTCATTTCATTAGCTAATAATAAGAGCTGATTTTTTTGTTCATGAGTTGCATGTATTGCGGCAAGATAACAGGCTTGTGGCTCAATTGCTAAGCGCATAACATGGAAATGTTTGATGACAGTGGCTTGGTCATCACTATTTATCCACCACTTGAGAAGATCTTGGTCGAGATAATTCCAGTGAGAAGATGGCATGACTCGAGTGCCAATTCTTGGTCGAGCTAATAACATCCCTTTAGCAACTAAAATTTTAATGGCTTCTCTTATTGCAGTACGACTTGCTTGGAATTTTTCTGAAAGTTCAGCTTCACTAGGTAAAATTGAACTAGGAGTATAGGCTCCTGTTAATATCAATTGCCCAAGTTCTTCCGCAATAAGATAAGACAAGTTCTTTTGCGAAGCGGTTTGCTGCTTACGAAATTCCATAAATAAGTCCTAGCGTATAATAATAAGTAATTATATTACGTGAGTAAGTTGATAATTGCTGCAGGAATAATCAAATTCACCCAGCATTAAGTCGAATTATCACCATAATGATGAAAAATAAAGCAAACGGAAAAAAAATGAAAAATAAGGGTTGCCAGAATTTTTTAGCTCCCTATAATGCGCATCCGTTGTCACGATAAACCGCTTCGGTGGTCAGGGTTGAAAAAAAAACCACCGTGATGACAGAGGTGAAAAAGAAAGAAAAAAGTTGAAAATAATCGCTTGACTTTCTTAAAGAAAAAAGTAATATACACCACCTCGCGACAAGGACCTAAACGGTCAAAAATCGAAAGATAGTCGCAACGCTCTTTAACAATTTATCAGACAATCTGTGTGGGCACTCACAAGAC